>JBBRTN010000499.1:0-1996 GCA_038244395.1 Ignavibacteria bacterium | reverse complement strand
TTTCGAGCGGAATTTATTATTACAGTTTGTTTGCAGATTCAAAAAAAATTGATACAAGGAGAATGGTCCTTCTGAAATAGGTTAGCTTAAACCGAATTGAAAAAATTCAATTGTAACCAGGTGTTACTTAAATCCTTTCTTAAAAATAATCTTATCGGCGAAAGAAAATAAAAATATACACACCATTATCAGCAGTATTATTATCCCTGTCTGGAAATTGAATGCAAAGCCGAGAGTTTCGGTAGTCATAACGCTGATGGATTCTATAATATCCGAGAACCTGTTAATAATCGCGTGAAAAAAACCTGCATCCTTACTTTGATCATTTGTATTTAAAATAAAAGTAAACAATACAATGAATGCTCCCAGCAGAAAAATAAATCCGCCTGCAATATACTTTGCCATCCTGAAGGTCCTGACATCTTCACTTGCAAATTCCTTTTCAAGAGTTATCCTCTTCATCATTTCAAAAGTAAAATCCGTTGATGTGCGGGATTCAAGCGAATGCTTTAACCTTTCGTCCAGATATGAATCTATATTTTTACTGCCTTCTGACATTTGATTAAAGATACTATAAAAATTATTAATTTTAAAATTAAATTTTTTCATACGTATTGCAGAATTTCGTTTTCGGAATATTTTTTTAATATAATTTCTTTAAGTTTTGCCTTAGCCCTGAATATCCTGTTTTTCACCGTGCCGATCGGAAGCCTGAGTATGTCCGAAATTTCGTCATGAGACAAGTCATTAATATAAAACATCGTCAGTATTACCGAATACTGTTCAGGGATTGCGGAGATATAATTTTGAATAATGGTTTCAACTTCGTTTTTAGAAAATTTTTTGTCGGTGCTGATCTCATGTCTTTCCTCATAAACATTACTGTCAATTTCAGTTTCATAGTATTTCTTCAGCAAATCATCTCCTTCAACAAAATTAGAATCTTCGACATCAATAGAAACAATACTGAACCTTCGTGATTTCAGTTTCTTATAATTATCAACTGCAGTGTTGTATACTATCGAATAAAAATAAGTTGACAGCTTTGCGCGCTCTTCGAACTGGTTGCCGGTTATTGATCTGTAAAGCTTCATAAATGCTTCCTGGAGCGAGTCTTCGGACTCTTCCTTGTTCTTTAATATTTTCATTGTCAGTGAAAATGCCTTATCCTTCAGCTCATCTGCAATAGTCTTAAATGCGGCTGTGTCTCCTTTTTTTATACTTTCAATTATTTCACTGTAAGTCTGAGGCATCCTTATGATTAATTATTACAAATTGCTAAAATTCAATTTTAATTGCAAATTTAATTTCAGATTTCATTTCTTCCGTAAAGCTTAATCTTTCCGTTAACTGTTTGTATCCTGATATCTACATTCTGTTCTTCACTTCCGAGTTTCCCTTTAAATAATTTTTTCTCTTTTATAACATCCCTGAAACGGAGCTGTTCATCAGTAATTTTTCCGTTGACAGTTTCCGCTCTTACATTTGCATTAATATAATTATTAAGAAACAGGGAAACGCTTCCGTTTACTGTGTTGATATCCATACCGCTTGTAGAATCAATATGTCCTGAAAAAGAACCGTTAGTAATATCGCATTCAAACCTCCCGGTATATTTTTCAACGTCGACTTCTCCGTTGACAAGATCTATTTTAAGATTATTGTTAAGATCACTTGCAGTTATGTTACCATTAACATTTTCCACTTCAATATCCATATTTGCCGGAACGCTGATTTCATAATCTACTCTTTGATCTCTTCCCATATTAAATTTAAAAATACCGTCTTCCCCTTCTTTTGAAATTTCCGTAGTAATGCTGATAACACTGCCGGCAGTATCCATCTTAATTTGTATCTCGTCAAACGGAGTGTCAAGATTTTTTTTCTTTACCTTTATTTCCTTGTAAGCTTTTACATATAATGAACCGGTATCTGCGCTGTGCGAAATAACTATGCTTCCCCTTACATTATCTACTTTCACTTTTGTTTTTCCTTC
>JBBRTN010000498.1:0-2006 GCA_038244395.1 Ignavibacteria bacterium | reverse complement strand
GTAAAAATAATTTTTTTAATATTTATTTGTGTAGTCTGCACTTTTAATAACTCTTTCTCTCAGGGCAACAAAGGTGAGGAAAGAATTACGGATGAAGAAAATAAATCCGCGAGAAATATTTCATGGTTTATTACACAGCTGATTCCTTCACCTTCATGGCTCAATGATAATAATGACAACGGCAGCACATTGAATTTCGCATTAAGATGGCAGATTACTCCCCTCAATATTTCATTCAGTACAAATAAATTTGTCTCGCCCGTTCAGTTCTTCTTTGTCAATCCAATGAGGAAATTTACCGGCTCTCTTGAATTTTTTATCCAGCCCGAGCTTGCAACCGATGCGTTTGAATATTCCGGCTTTAATAAAGTGGGAATAGATTTAGGAACCCGAGTAAATATTCCTGTAAAGAATTACGGCGAGCATTTGTATATCTCCCTCGGAGGGAAATATAATTTCCGGAAAAATGAAAGTGAAAATAAAAACGGTTACTACGGATTGGAAGGTGGGATTTATGCAATATTCGGGATACTCGGGCTGCAGGTCAATTACAACTTTGATAAGAATACAAGATACAATTTCGGAATTTATTTCAAATACTGGTGATGCTTTTAAAATGTTTAAAGATGTTTATAACATTGGCAGCGGTCTTTTCGATAACCGGCTGCGGGCTTGTCTTAATAGGTTTCGAAAATGTCGGCAGAACTGTTTTTTCATCTCCTGAAAAAGCCCGGATTAAAATTAATAACCCGGTAAAACCAAATGTAAAATTATCCGCTTACCGGATTGGTCATTCATCCACTCTTCTGCAGATTTATGATAAGGTAATTTTACTCGACCCGGTCTTTAATGATGTTGTCAGCGGAGTAATGCTCAGACAAAAATCGGCTGCAATAAATTTAGATTCATTGTCGCAGCTCGATATGATTTTGATTTCCCACGCTCATATGGACCATCTTAGTATTTCCACTTTATCTGAACTTGAAGATAAATTTGCCGGCGCAAAGCTTGTGTTTCCAAAAGGAGCGGAAGAGTTTATGCCAAATTATAATTTTGATTTTATAAGGATGAAGACTGGCAACTCTGCCGGAAAAAACTATATAGGTGAGACGAAAATAATTGACAGCGTAGAAATTACTACGGTATATGCTCTGCATTTCGGCGGGAGATTCGGGCTCGACAGTTATCTCTGGAAGATGCCCGGATGTACAGGTTATATAATTCAATATAAAGACGTAACGGTTTTTTATGCCGGTGACACACTCTACGATGATAAAGCATATAAAAGTATCGGAGAAAAATTTAAGATTGACCTTGCAATAATCCCGATAGGACCCTGCAAGGACTGCGAAGAAGTCAACAACTTTACGCACGTTACATCTTACGGAGCTTTACTGATGTTTGATGATCTCAAAGCGGAGTATATGATACCTGTTCATTACGGAGCATTCACATACAGGCGGGGTCCAGACTACCCGCTGACTGTTTTGAAAGAGCTGATAGCGAAAAGGGATATTTTTATTTTACAGGCAGGCGGAAAAAATTTGTACTACGAGCGCGTTAAAATTTTGGATGACGGAGAGCAGTATATTTTTAATTAATCTTAATAATAATGAACATTCGTCCAAAACAATTTAAATTAAAAATAATTTATTCAGGACATTACTAATATTAATTTATATTCAAAGCCGTTTTTGCTCTTGCAAGATATTGTTTCCTGTCTGCTAATCCGTTAGTCCCGCCGTTTATTCTTTTTGTGATTGTAAGTATGTCATCATTATCAGCATACGCATTAAGATATTTTGTCATCCAAAACCATCCTGCAGCTCCGGCGCTGTTATCAGGCTCATTGCCGATTCTTTCGGGATGATCTATAAGATCAGGGTCGCCGACATAATTTGCATATGCAGTATGATTAGCACGTCCTGTAATCTGAATAAGTCCGTGCCCTTTGAATTTTCTGCCGTCACCGGGTTGTGTATTTCCGAGGTCGCGTCTGCCTTCGT
>JBBRTN010000497.1:0-2012 GCA_038244395.1 Ignavibacteria bacterium | reverse complement strand
AATACTGTTTTCAATTTTATTTTTAACTTCATCTTATTCATTCACACAGACTCCCACTTATACATTGACAGCAAAAAACTTTATGAGACCTGCGCCGGATTCGCTGGCGTTTGACATATACCTTCTGCATACAAACGGTACGCCTTCCGATACTTTCCAATATGCGGCGGGACAATATTTCTTTACGTTCAATCCGGGATTCGCGAACGGTGGAACGCTCTCATATAAAATAGTTGGCTCCGGTCTTCCGCAGGCACTGCAGCCGAGAAACCCATCTATTTCAGGAAGCGAACTTAGGCTTGCAGGCAATGCACTTGTCGGAGCAGGCAACGGACCGACTATATCAGCTTCTTCTCCCGGTACACTCATAGTGAAAATGAGTCTTAAAACTTCTGCAGGTTCTTTTTCAGGTACTGAGGCTTTTAACTTAGCCTGGAAAAATTCTACCGGGATCTATACAAGGATATTTGCTTACATCGGAAATGTAAATACCGAAGTGACTACGCCTTCAACTCATTTTATTGATACTGCAACGATTTCAATTTCACAGATATCAGCTTTGGTGCCGGTCGAATATAAAATATTTCAGAATTATCCGAATCCATTTAATCCTTCTACTAATATAAAATTTAATATCCCGAAATTATCCGACGTCAGAATTATTGTTTTTGATGTAACGGGAAAACAGGTTGAAGAGCTTGTCAATACTAAATTAGCGGCAGGTGCATATGAGTTCAAATGGAATGCGGCTAAGTATTCAAGCGGAGCTTATTTTTACAGGATACAGGCTGAAGGATTTATTGAAACGAAAAGAATGGTTCTTTTGAAATAAGACCGGTCAACTTTTAATGTACAATGTACAATGTTCGATGAATATTAATGAAGGCTCATGAGTTCGTCAATCTTTTCGGCTATCCAGCGCTTGTTGATGAAGTCTTTTCTTTCAATTTCATCCGTGAGTTTATCAAGCTTATAAAATTTTTTTAATTCTTTTATCTTACTTAACTTTGTGAGACTGTTAATAAAAGCCGAATGCGAATCTTTTGTCTTTGAATCTATTGACCTGTTTTTTGAAAGATACATTTTATAAGAATTGATAAGAGATATAAGAGATTCATATTCATCCGTTTCAAAATAAATTCTAGCTGATAAATTTTTTATTTCGAGATTATAAAAATTATCTTCATACTTCACGCAGGAGAGATGCTCAAGAGATTTATTTAATTCTTTCTCTTCGAAATACAAATAAGCCAGCGCAAGGTCTTTAGTGCTGTCTTTGTACTTTTCAAGGAGAAGATTATAATAATTATTAATGAAAAATTTTACCCAGTCAAATTCTTTCAGTCTTAATCCGGATTTAACCATATTAAGGAAGAACATATTCTTCATAAAGTTTTCAGTGAACAATCCCTTTTCGATTATTTCCCTGCGGAGCAGGAATATCTCCCGCACGGTTTTAAGGTCGTTCGTTGACTTGGTTCTTTTGATGAACTCTATCATATCAATATATTTATTGTAATGTTTTTCTTTCTCTACCAGGCTTCCGAAATCACGGAGAAGCACTTTTAATTTTTTGTAATACTTTTCATTGTCAGTCTGCTCGAGCTTGAAGGCATTATAATAATTCTGCACCTGCGGGAGCTGTGAAATCTCAGCGGGTATTTTTTTAAACAGGTCATCGATGAATCCGTCATTGAGAAAAAACGTTCTGTCCAGGTTTAATATCCTGCATTCGAATAACATGTAATTCTGAATTTCAAGAATCTTCATCACAAAGAATACAAGCAGGTTTTTTTGCGCGAATGATATGTCCTTCTCTGAAAACCTGTTTATAAAACTGTTGTAATTATCCTTCTCAATTGCAAGAATAAATTCATTCTCAAAGTAGTCAATATCCTTTTCCGTATTTATGCTGATCAGATTTTTTGTCTCGCGGTAATTTCTCTCGAAGACAGTTACAATCTTGCGCGAATTTATTTCCGCAAGTAAGTGCTTCTTTACAGTGAAAGGTT
>JBBRTN010000496.1:0-2013 GCA_038244395.1 Ignavibacteria bacterium | reverse complement strand
TACAAGCAGTGAATCCACTCTCCCGTCCTTTGAGATCAGGTCGTTTGTCATTTGTACTGATTTTAAATCCGCATCATCCCCCGCGTCTTCCAGTACTCTTCCTGCTTTTAACATATTATCCAGAGCAATAACAGTCCCGGAGTTTGAAAGTTTTATTGCTTCTTCATAATATTGCGGGTAGCTTACCTTGTCTGCATCAATAAAAATGAAATCAAATTTTCTTTTTTCTGAAACAAGTTTTTTCATTGTTTCGAGAGCGGGTGAAATTACGACTTCAGTCTTATCTTTAAGTCCGGCTTTTTCAAAATATTTCCTTGCGATGTCTCCATGCTTTTGTTCGAGCTCTACAGTCGTAAGCTTTCCTTCTTCGGGTAAGCCCCTTGCAATGTGAATTCCGCTGAAACCCGTGAGAGTTCCTATCTCCAGCGCGTTCTTTGCCTTTGCCGTTTTGCAAAGCAGGTAAAGAAATTTTCCCTGGTCAGGCGAGATTTGTATGAGAGGAATTTCAAGCATCTCAGTTTCCTTTAATAATTCATCCAGCAGGCTGTCCTTAGCTACGTACCTGTCTGTGATATATTTATAAAGTTCTTCGTTCATTGGTACAGCCTTCATATGAGTATAATTTATTTTTTATTTAATAAAAAAATTTATTATATATTTTATCAGAACGTAGTTCTTTTGTGAGTAATAATGAGAACCGTAATTATTATTTCAAGCAGGTGTCAAAATTCGGGATAAAAAATCTTTTTAATTGAAGTTGATTTGCCGCTTTGCGGGTCAATCTCAAAAAGCACAGCAGAGAATCTAAGGTCTTCTTCTGCAACTTCATATTTTTGGGGAGTTGAATAAATAAATCTTTTTATAGATCCTTCCTTCTTCATTCCTATAACAGAATCGTACGGACCGGTCATCCCTACATCCGTGATGTATGCAGTTCCTCCGCTCAGTATTCTCTGGTCTGCCGTCGGGACATGAGTGTGAGTGCCGACTACGACTGAAGCTCTTCCGTTTACGTACCAGCCGAATGCAATCTTTTCCGCCGTCGCTTCGCCGTGAAAATCCACAAACACCATGTTGGTATCATATTTTATTCTTTCATAGACCCAGTCGAAGGCTCTGAACGGGCAGTCTATGCTTTTCATAAAAACTCTCCCCTGCAGATTTATTATTCCGATTTTAAAATCGGTGTTCGGAATTTTAAAAACTCCGAAGCCATGACCATAAGCTCCTTTGGGATAATTTTGCGGACGGAGTACGTTGGGAGTTTCATTAAGATATTTATGCGCCTGGATTTTATCCATGGTATGATTGCCGCCCGTTAGAACGTGTATATCGAGTTCGAGAAGGCGCTTACCGTCTTTTTCGATAATACCTTTTCCGTCGGTTATATTTTCTCCGTTAGCTATTACGAAATCAATTTTATGTTTTGAAACGTAAGTCGGCAGGAGAGTTTTTGTAAGGTTAAATCCGGGCTCGCCGATAATATCGCCGATGAAAAGTACTTTTATTTTGTCTGGCAAAAATTTATTCTTCTTTCTGTTTTATTTTAAAAAAAACTCACTTGTGTTGATTCCTTTCCAGTCGCCGTATTTCTCCAGGTCTGACTGAATAGATTTAAATACAGCGGCAAACAGCATTGCGTCATCTCCGTATCCAAAAACCGGAAGTATATCAGGGATCAGGTCCATTGGATTTATAAAATAGAGTATTGCCGCGGCTATCATTGCAAGGGATCTCCAGGGAATGTCAGTATATCTTCCCGCTTTGAAATCCTTTATTAAGCTCATTGCAAGCTTAATCTGACTTATGAACTTTTTGAATTTCTTTAAATCTAATTTATAAGTCCTGCTGTTAATTTTGCCTTCACCTGAGATTATTCCGCTCAGCTTCTCATCACTTATTTTTGAAGACTGAAGGTCTATCTCATTGAAAATCTCATTTCCTAAAATGTTGTTTTTCATTTTTATCTTTGCAATTGCATACAATATATTGTTAATCCATTTCTAATTCAAT
>JBBRTN010000495.1:0-2015 GCA_038244395.1 Ignavibacteria bacterium | reverse complement strand
TTGCCAACTTTAAATACTGTTCCGTCTTTTATATCACCTACAAAATCAACATCTGTTACCCGTGTACCGTCAATATTTACAGCTCCCTGCTCAATAAGTTTTCTTGCAGCAGTCTTAGATTCTGATAAATTCGCAGAGGTCATTAAATCAACTAGCTTCATCGTGTCTTCACTTATTTTTATTTCCGGAATGTCATCAGGAATTTCCTTCTTTATAAAAACTTTATCAAAATCTTCAATTGTTTTTTCTGCTGTGGCTTCATCATAATAAATCTTAACCAATTCACTGGCTAATTTTCTTTTTGCATCCCTCGGATTAATATTACCTGATTCGAGTCCTGATTTTAATTCAGAAAGCTCATCCCGCTTAAGCTTCGTTGTCAGCTCGAAGTATTTATATATCAGCGCATCCGGAATACTCATCGTCTTTCCAAACATATCTCTCGGTTCCTCCGTGATTCCAATTGCATTTTCAAGAGACTTGCTCATCTTTTCATACCCGTCCGTTCCCTCAAGAAGCGGCATTGTAATTACTACCTGCGGCTCTTTGCCAAACCGCTTCTGAACATCACGCCCCACAAGATTATTAAATTTCTGATCTGTCCCGCCCAGCTCGACATCCGAATCAATTGCATATGAATCATAGCCCTGCATAATCGGATAAAGAAGTTCATGAAGTGATATTTCTGTCTGGTCTTTAATGCGGTTTGTAAAATCATCTCTCTCAAGGATTCTCTGGACAGTGAATTTACTTAAAAGATTTATAAGCTGTTTCAGATCAAGTTTGCTCAGCCATTCGGAATTATAAACAACTCTCGTCTTGCTCAAGTCAAGTATTTTTCCTGCCTGCACAAAATAAGTCTCTCCGTTAATTCTTGTCTCTTCGAATGATAATTGCGGGCGTGTCTTCTTCTTGCCCGATGGATCCCCTATCATCCCTGTATAATCTCCGACTATCAAAATTGCATTGTGTCCTAGCTCCTGAAACTGTCTCAGCTTATTAAGGACAACTGAATGGCCGATATGCAGGTCCGGTCTGGAAGGGTCACAACCTAGTTTTATATTTAACGGCTTGTTGCTCTTTATGGATTTATCAAACTTTTTTTCAAGTTCTTCCTTGGGAATAATTTCTACAGCTCCATCCTCAGCTGCATCCATTTGTTCTTTAACTGGTGCAAACATTATATTCTGCTTAACTTCCTTTCTACTTCTCTTTTTTTAATTGATTCTCTCTTATCATATAATTTTTTCCCTCTGGCAATTCCAATTTCTGTTTTCACTAAAGAGCCTTTAAAATAGATTTTTAAAGGAACAAGGGTTAGTCCTTTCTCCTGAAGCTGTTGTTTAATTTTTCTTATTTCTCTCTTATTTAATAATAGTTTTCTGTTTCTTAAAGGCTCGTGATTATTAATATTGCCATATGTATACTCATTGATGTGTGAATTAATAATCCAAACTTCATCATTAATAATCCTTCCGTAAGCATCCTGCAAGTTTACTTTTGCCTGCCTCAGTGATTTTACTTCCGTACCTTTCAGGATTATTCCTGCTTCGTATTTGCTGAGAATCTCGTATTCAAAATTAGCTTTACGGTTGGTTGCAATTACTTTAATTTTGTCTGTATCACTCATTCAATAATTTCAGATAATTTCTATAATTTCAAATCAGTCGCAAATTAAAATTTAAAAAAAGTAAAATCAATTTATTAACAATGAAAGTAATTAAAATTCCTCTAAACCCGTTCAGCATGAACTGTTACATTTATTATGATGAAAATTCCCTTGAAGGCGTCATCATTGACCCTGCCGCATTTACGGAAGATGAAAAAAATCAAATCAAAGAGTTCACAGAAGATATCGGAATAAAAATACTATACATAATAAATACCCACGGTCATATTGACCATATCCTGGGAAATAAATTCGCGAAGGATTATTTCAAAGTTCCTGTCCTTATGCATAAGGATGATTTATTTCTTATTGAAAATGCTGCCGAGCAGGCCGGATTTTTCGGACT
>JBBRTN010000494.1:0-2017 GCA_038244395.1 Ignavibacteria bacterium | reverse complement strand
TCTCATCTTATCAATAATTATTTTAAAGAAAAATTTTATGAAGGGTTTTCAGAAAGCCATATTAAGAAATAATAAAATACACTTCGCTTTAATATTCGTCATACTTATTATAATTCCGGAATATGCATTTTCTCAAAACAGTCTGATGACTCTAAGTGAAATTCAAAAAACAAAATTGTATAAATCAATGGAAGAGGCATTAAAAGAACCTGATGATGTGTACAGGATTAATCTAAGCAATTCGGGACTTACTCAGCTGCCGCCTGAAATTTCCCTGCTGAAAAATCTTCAGTCAGTTAATATCAGCAATAATCCTATAATTGAACTTCCAAACGAAATCGGTGACCTTGAAAATCTTCAGTGGGTAAATCTTTCCGGAACAAATATTACAAATTTGCCTTCTGAATTTTCACGGCTAAAAAATATTATCTATCTTAACCTCGACGGGATGACTTCATTGAATGTCACAAGCACTTTAAATAAAATTTTTAGTCTTGAGAATCTCAGGGAATTAAGCATGAATGAAGTTTATATGATGTCTCTGCCTTCGCAGATAAGCAAACTAAAGAATCTTGAAAAACTAAAACTTTCCCGCTGCGGGTTTGCTGAGATTACAAAGGAAATCGGCTCTCTCAAAAATCTATTATACCTTGACCTTTCTTTTAATGAACTCTCTTCAATGCCGTCTTCAGTCGGTAACCTGACAAAACTGCAGGAGCTGTATCTCGGCGGTAACCAGCTCACTGCTTTGCCTGAGGAGATCGGAAAACTAAAGGATAATCTGAAAATTCTCGGACTGGCTAGCGAGCAGTCTGAATCCGGGACATTCGTCGGTAATCCTATTCCGAAAGAAGAAGCGACGAAAATTCAGGAATGGCTTCCCACTACGCAGATTATTTTTGTCTGGAATTAAAAAAAATTCTTTCTGCTTTTATGGTCGTATAATACTCACAAAATTAAAAGCATTGTTATCGGCAATGCTTAAATCCGTTAAGTCAGCGAAGTCATCACCATTAAGGTCGGAGTCTATGTATCCCGAAACGAAGCTCGATGCATCATTGTCAATCAGGCTCATGTCAGTTAAATCAACAGCGCCGTCCCTGCTCACATCACCGGAATAAATTGTCCATCTGCTTCCTTTCATCTTCATATTTTTTCCGAATGCCTGCGAGGATGAAGAGCTGAAATCATAATTCATTAAATCATTGGTAAAGCTTTGAGCAGCGGAGCTCCATGTCTCGATCGAATTTCTGTGTTTGATTACTACATAATAATTCGAACCATTTACCGAATTAAGAAAATTAAATGAGCCTGTTCCGTCCGGGTTCAGCACTGCTTTTGCAGAATCAACATTACTGTAAGGAGGAAAAGAATTTTTTATGCAGACAGTTGCCGAATCGCTCACCATTAAGTTTGTATTGTAATTATAAAATCCTTCGGGCAATGCAGTTAGAACAAGAGTCCGGTAAACCAATCCCGTTGTTGTGGTTTTAAAAATCCTGGAGCCGGCTATCCATCCTGTGTTATTATTTATGAAATGTAAATCTCCCCTTCCCGCCGGCAAAAATACCGGATTCCATATTGAGCCTCCGTTTGTTGTATAGACGCTGTTTCTCGGTTCACCGATAGCCCAGCCGGTATTTGAGTTTATAAAATCCATTGAAAAAAATCCTGTAGAATTATTCATATCTCTTTGCTGCACCCAGTTCGTTCCTCCGTTTGTAGTCTTTAGAATATGTTCTCTATAGCCGGCTGCCCAGCCCGTATTTTCATCCGTAAATTCCAAACAATAAATAACACGAAAATTCGTAGTGGAATATTGGGGAGTCCATGAAACTCCGCCGTTAGTTGTCTTCTGAATTACAGAGCCGCCTCCGGGATAAGAAGCCATCCATCCTGTATTGCTGTTTATAAAAGTAAAGTACTGACCCATTTGTGAATTGATAATACTCCAGGTGATTCCGGCATCCGATGTTTTATATAAATATGGCTGTGCAAGTATCCATCCGGTAGTTGA
>JBBRTN010000493.1:0-2019 GCA_038244395.1 Ignavibacteria bacterium | reverse complement strand
TAACACCTGTGCCTTGCTGTATCTTGTGCTTGTTACCCAGATACCATTTATAAGACCTTATAAGCGCATCTGAATTTGAATATTTCGGATTCCACCCAAGCTGTGTCTGTGCTTTTTCTATCGACACATATGAATCCGTATCAGCAGTTCCGTAAATCCATTTGTATAAAGGTGAAACATTCAGTATCTCAAAAAACCTCAGCATCGGTTTAATTAATGCCGCGGGAGTGGACATTACCCTTGCTCCGGTCCCTGCATATTCGCACATCGCGCCGACATCTTCATTTACTGTCTTAAACTCTTTTGCGCCAACATTAAATGTATCATTTACCTTTTCCGGCGGTAATGTCGAAGCGAGAAATATTGCATCAACCAAATCCTCAACTTCAAATAACTGGTAACGGTTTTTTCCGTTTCCGATAATAGGAATCTTTACTCCGGACTCAACCCAATCATATAATATCTGAAATACACCAAGACGCGCTGTTCCTATAAAACTCTTAGGTCTTAAAATGGCAACTGCCAAACCTTTTTTTCTGTACTCTTCACAAATTTCTTCCGCTTTAACTTTACTTTCCCCGTAAGCTCCCACTCCGTGACGCGGATGTGTTTCATATAGCGGATGTACATCCGGTACTCCGTAAACTGCAGTTGAGGAAATATGAATTACACGATTGACTTTATTCTTTAGTGAACTATCCAGAATGTTTCTTGCACCGCCGATATTCGTCTCGTAAATATCTTTCTTCTTCCAGAGAGGCAAAGCAGCCGCGCAGTGAATTACTACATCCGCTCCGTTCATCATTTCATCCATCTGCTTGCTGTCCCTTACATCACCGTAAATGCATTTAATATCCTTATCATATTCATCCCTTTCAAAAGGAGCTATGTCAAAGAACACGCAGTCTTTAAAGTCAGCAATCCTGTTTATCTTTTGCGCGATATGATATCCTAAAAATCCGGCACCGCCGGTAACAACAATTTTCATTTTTTTATCTGTATTCTTTGAAATAAATTAAATCAAACAAGTAAGTTTATTAGTAATTTCCATAAACTTTTATATTACTGTTTCTCACCGGAGAAAATTCATCCGAAATAAAATCATAAATTATTCTTGCTACATCTTCAGGCTTTACCCATTTCTTAATTTCATCAGCGCTCCCCCATTCCCTGTTTGCAGGCGTATCCAGGATACTCGGAATAATCGTGTTGCATCTGATATTGAAATCCTTCATCTCTTCGCTGATTGTGTCCATAAGATTTATTACACCGGCTTTGGAAAAGGAATAAGCAAATCTTCCCGGAGTAGTCTCAAGTGCTGCAATGGCACCGATAGAAATAATCCTGCCGTAGGATTTTACTTTCATAAACTTCAGGACTTCTTTTGTGAAATAAAAAGCCGACATAAAATTCAGGACTATCATTTTATTCAGGGTATCAGCTGTAAGGTCTATTACATTTGCATTGGGTGAAATTCCTCCGACAGTATTTATCAGATAATCAATTTTACCGTTTTCCTGAGAAGCAACAGTGTTAACAAAATCCTTAACGGAGTTTTCATCACCGGCATCGCAGACAAAGCAAAATATTTTTCTTAATTTGAAATATTCCGATTTCTCATCCTGTGAAGAATCGAAGACCTTGTTAAATTCTTCAAGCGAGCGTGAAGGAACATAAACAGTAATCCCTTCGTCAGCTAATTTCAATGCAACCTTCCTACCCAGGGCTCCTGTGCCGCCCGTTACAATCGCTGTCCTCTCTGATACTTGCCTGGATATCTGCTCCGGCATATGCGGGATTTTTATTTTAATTTAAGCTAAACAAATTTTACCAAGATAAACATTTTTAGCCGAGCCTGTCACTGAAGTCATATTAGCTTTATTACCGCTGACAAGTTCATTGGCGAGAACTGCAAACAATACAGCCTCTTTATTATCCGGGGTTATGCCGTTTTCATTCACCGGTCTGACATGAGCATTTCCGAAATAATCCTTCAGAAAATTCATAAGAGTAAAATTC
>JBBRTN010000492.1:0-2030 GCA_038244395.1 Ignavibacteria bacterium | reverse complement strand
GAGGTTGTAATTATTTTATTGAATGAAAAGTAACTTTCCTGAAAGTAATCTTAAATCCGAATTTCCTATTCCTTAATGTCATTTTAAAATTTCAATCTCATTCAAAAACTTTTTTTGTAATTCTTCCGCCTGTCCTTTTGATTTCGCTTCTGTTATAATTCTTATAACCGGCTCTGTATTTGATTTCCTCATATGCATCCAGTAATTTCTGAAATCAATTTTCAAACCGTCATTAGTCCATACTTTAATGACTTCGCTGTTATTTTTTTTTCGATATTTTTTTTCTATGGCTTTAAGAATTTTATCAGGGTTGTTGATATTTTCGATTTTGGTTTTTGAAATAAAATATTCAGGGAGCCTTTTCTTGTAGTCACTTATTTTACCTCCGTAATCCGCGAGCTCATTCAATACTAAAACAATTCCGGCTAATGAATCTCTCCCGTAATGAAGTTCAGGATAAATCACACCGCCGCTGCCCTCGCCGCCGATAATGGATTTATTTTTCTGCATCTCTTTTACGACATTTATTTCACCGACCGGGCTCCTGAAAACCTTTGCGTTATTAGCCACCGCAGCATCATCAACGGCGCGTGTTGTTGACAGATTTACAGTGACGCTTTTATTCTTATTGTTTGAATTTTTTAAAACAAAATTTACGGATGTGGTTATAGTATTTTCTTCACTGAATGGCTCGCCTGTATCAGTAATCAGTACAAGCCGGTCAGCATCAGGGTCAACTGAAATTCCGATATCAGCTTTATATTTTTTAACTGCCTTCGAAAGTAATTTGAGATTTTCGGGAATGGGCTCAGGTGTATGAGGAAATTTTCCACTGCAGTCACAAAATAATTTTATAACCTTACATCCTAATTTTTCGAGCAGCTTTGGAACGATCACCGAGCCGGATGAATTAACGGCGTCGACTACAATCTTAAATTTTCTTCCCCTGATTTTCCTCAGATTAAGTATTTTTAATTTTAAAACTTTCTCAATATGTTTATCAATCCATGTAGCGTCAGCCCTGATCCGCTTTAAGTTATCTAAACCCGAGTATATAAATTTTCCTTCAGCGGCAATTTTGATTAGATTATTCATTTCATCTTCATTAAGAAAAGTCCCGTCGGGATTTAAGAACTTAAGACCGTTCCACTGCTGCGGGTTGTGAGAAGCCGTCACGGAAATTCCTCCGCTTGCTTTCAGATCTTCTGTTGCAATTTGTACTGTTGGCGTAGGAGCAATGCCGATGAAAATGACTTCGAATCCCGACAGCACAAGTGTATCAAATACAAATTCAGTAATTACATCTCCGTACATTCTTCCATCCCATCCAACCACAATTTTACCGGCTTTGAATTTTTGCCTGCAGATTTTTGCGAACGCAGAAGTAAATCTGATTATGTTTTGCGGAGTCAGGCTGTCTCCCAATATACCCCTGACTCCTGATACTGATGCTATGATTTCAGACAAATTATTATTATAAATTTTTAAAGTATAAAATTAATTCAAACCGGTTTCCAACTCTTTTAACTGTTCAACTGTATTCACGCCGGTGATCTCGATTACATTCCTTACCGGAAAAGCACCGATCTTTTTTCCTGCGCCTTTAAAATATTTGAATACGTCTGTCAGATAATACTCGCCCTGCGAATTATCCGTCTTCAGATTCATTAAAGCTTCAAAGAGAATTTTATTATCAATTAAATATATCCCTGAATTTATTTCCTTACACTTTTTTTCTTCATCGGTACAATCCTTCTCCTCCCGTATATCGAAAAACTCACCGTCCTCATCTCTGAGCACTCTCCCGTACCCCGCAGGAATATCGAACATTGCGGAAATAAGACTCGCGACGAAATTATTATCATAATGAAAATTCAAAAAAGAATCTACTGTCTCGTATGTAAGAAGCGGAACATCACCGGATAAAATAAGAACATTGCCCGAAAAATTTTCAAGCAGCTGTTTTGTCTGCATTAATGCGTGACCCGTGCCCAGTTGTTCATCCTGATGAGCAAATTTGATTTTACCCT
>JBBRTN010000491.1:0-2038 GCA_038244395.1 Ignavibacteria bacterium | reverse complement strand
TTACCGCTGAATGTATCGATTGATTTTATTTTCGAATTAAATCCTGAAGGCAAAACCATTACTTCATCTCCAGGCTTGAAAACACCGCCGGCAATTCTTCCCGCATAACCGCGGTAATCATGAAATTCATCCGACTGGGGACGGATTACATACTGAACCGGAAACCGGCAATCAATTAGATTGTTGTCGCTGCCTATGTGAATATTTTCCAGAAGATAAAGAAGAGTCGAACCTTCATACCAGTCCATGTTTGTTGACCGCTCAACTACATTATCTCCTGCTAAAGCACTAATCGGTATAAAGTGAATATCCTTAACCTCGAGTTTTGAAGCAAACTTTTTATAATCATCCACAATCTTTTCATATACTTCCTGGCTGTAATCAACCAGGTCCATTTTATTGATGCAAAGAACGATATGATTAATCCTTAGCAATGAAGCTATCAGCGAGTGCCTGCATGTCTGCTCGACTATTCCATTCCTTGCATCCACAAGGACTATAGCCAGGTTAGCAGTAGATGCGCCTGTAACCATATTTCTCGTGTATTGAATATGTCCGGGAGTGTCAGCAATAATAAATTTTCTTTTAGGTGTTGCAAAATATCGGTACGCAACATCAATTGTTATGCTTTGCTCTCTCTCAGCTTTCAGCCCATCGGTGAATAATGATAAATCAAGATAATCCAGTCCTTTAAAATCACTTGTCTTCTGAACGGCTTCGAGCTGATCCTCAAAAATAGATTTAGAATCATAAAGCAGTCTTCCTATTAATGTACTCTTTCCGTCATCTACGCTTCCTGCAGTTGTAAATCTAAGCAGCTCATTCGCCTGGTATTCTATCATTAAAATTGTTAATAGTTGTTTAAATAAAAATTACCTGTATGAATATTAAATATTTAATCTAAAACCTAAAATTAAAAATCAAAAGTATCCTTCGCGTTTCCTGTCTTCCATAGCTGAGTCTGATCTTTTATCATCCTCGCGAGTTCCTCTTTCTGTCTGCCTCGACATTGCAACTTCTTCGATTATTTCTTCGAGTGAATTTGCCTGAGATAAAACTGCTCCGGTACAAGTCATATCACCGATTGTTCTGAATCTGACCTGCATCATTTCTGTTGTTTCATCTTCCCTCATCTTAATAAAATCCGAATGCGCAATTATAGTCCCGTTTCTTCTGACGCATAATCGCTGATGAGTGAAATATAATATTGGCAGGCTGATATTTTCCATATGAATGTACTGCCAGACGTCCATCTCAGTCCAGTTACTTATTGGAAATATCCTGAAATGTTCTCCCGGATTTTTTTTGCCGTTAAGTATATTCCATAATTCCGGTCTCTGGTTTTTAGGGTCCCATTGTCCGAATTCATCTCTGTGTGAAAAAAATCTTTCCTTAGCCCTGGCTTTTTCTTCATCTCTCCTCGCTCCGCCCATCGCTGCATCTATTTTAAATTCTTCGAGTGTGTCGAGTAATGTAACTGTCTGAAGCATATTTCTGCTGGCATTATATCCTGTTTCCTCTTTTGCTCTGCCTTTGTCAATAGAATCCTGAACGTATCCGATAATTAATTTAGCTCCGAGCTCATTTACCATATTGTCCCTGTAAACAAGAGTATCGGAGAAATTATGTCCTGTGTCAATGTGCACAAGGGGAAACGGAATCCTGGCTGGATAAAATGCCTTCCTGGCAAGATGAGTCATGATAATTGAATCTTTTCCGCCGGAAAAAAGAAGCGCAGGTCTTTCAAACTGTGCCGCAACTTCCCGGATAATGAAAATTGATTCTGATTCTAATTCTTTTAAATAATTTAAATTATATTTTTCCATTACTCTTTTAAAATAAAAATAAAAATAAAAAAAACAAAAAGTTATATCGTTTATAACCGTAATTTCGATTCAATGAAATTATATAATTTATCTACTGAATCGTCAGATGTTAATTCCGAAGTATCAATGATTATTTCCGGACTTTCCGGCTCTTCATATGGTGAATCAATCCCTGTGAAATTTTTTATTTCTCCCGAACGCGCTTTGGAATA
>JBBRTN010000490.1:0-2060 GCA_038244395.1 Ignavibacteria bacterium | reverse complement strand
TTCTTATCTTTTAAGTTAAGATCATCCTGTATTAACGATTGACTCAGTAAAATATCAATTCTTTTCATAAAAATTATTTCTTAACCCTTTCAGTTCTGATTTTTTTACATTTTAAATGGACAAATTATCCATCGATTGAAATGCTCCCTTTATAAAAACGGTGTCTTAGTAACCGTTGCCTTGATTCTTTTATCCCTGATCAAAATCTCGACAGGCGTTCCTGTCTTGTTAAACCCGTTATCAATATACGCCAGCCCGATATTTTTATTCAGCATCGGAGACATACTTCCGCTCGTTACCACTCCGATCTTTTTGCCGTCTGAATAGACTTCCTGACCATGTCTTGCAACCATCCTGTCTTCAACGATAAATCCGACAAGCTTTCGTTTTGAATTTTCCTTAGCTTTTAGAATTACTTCCTTACCGTTAAATTCGCCTTTGTCAGGTTTTGTAATCCAGCCGAGACCGGATTCAATAGTGTTGGTTGTCTCATCCATGTCATTACCGTAAAGCCTGAAAGCGTATTCAAGTCTCAGAGTATCTCTTGCTCCGAGTCCGACGGGCTTAATGTCAAATTCTTTTCCTGCATCAAAAATTGCATTCCACAGTTCTTCGGATTTCTTTACGTCTGATGAGGAATAAATTTCAAAGCAGATTTTTTCTCCTGTGTAGCCGGTGTGAGAGATTATCACGTCCTGCCCGGCAACTTTTCCGGTTACAAATTTATAATATTCGATTTGAGATAAGTCAATGTCAGTAAGCTTTTGCAGAGTTGGAAGAGAATTTTTTCCCTGAATTGCAAGAAGTGATGTCTCATCGGAAATATTTTTTAAAGTGATATCACCGGATTTATTTTCTTCCATCCATTTAAAATCTTTTTCTATATTCGAAGCATTTATTACGAGCATATAATAATCACCGCAGTTATAAACAAGAAGATCGTCAACTATCCCGCCGTCTTTATAACACATCGCTGAATACTGAACATCTCCAACATCTAATTTTGAAACATCATTTGTTGTTATCTTCTGTACAAATTCAAGTGAATCTTTGCCTCTTACCTCGACTTCACCCATATGAGAAACATCAAAAACCCCGACCGAATCCCTGACTGCTTTGTGCTCGGCTATTATTCCTTCGTACTGAACGGGCATTTCATACCCGGCAAATTCAACTAACTTTGCTCCGAGTTTTTTGTGAATATTATTAAAAGCAGTTTTTTTCATCCAGTGTTATACTTATGTCTGAAATGTGTTATGATTATAAATTGGCGAATGATATTAATTTTCTATCCCTTTAGCTTTTTCCAGTCACTTAAAAATTTTTCCAGACCGATATCCGTAAGAGGATGCTTTACTAACTGTTCAATTACTTTAATCGGCATCGTCGCAATGTCAGCGCCGATAAGCGCACCGTCAAGAAAATGCAGAGGATGTCTTACAGATGCGATGAGCACCTGTGTCTGATAATTATAATTCCCATAGATCTGAACTATCTGGGAAACCAATTCCATTCCGTTCTCGGAAATATCATCCAGCCTTCCGACAAAAGGACTTATAATATATGCGCCTGCTTTAGCCGCCAGTATTGCCTGCGATGCTGAAAAACAAAGTGTAACATTGGTGCGGATTCCTTCTTCGCTGAAAACCTTCACGGCTTTGAGCCCTTCCTTTATCAATGGTACTTTAACAACAATGTTCTTATGAATCTTCGCCAGCTCTCTTCCTTCTTTCAACATGTCATCTGCTTTTACAGAGACAACTTCCGCGCTTACATCGCCGTCAACTATAGCGCAAATCTTCTCGAGCATTGACCTGAAATCTTTGTGCCCTTCCTTTGCTACAAGCGATGGATTGGTCGTGACACCATCGAGAATTCCCATGTCATTAGCTTCCCGGATTTCATCGAGATTAGCAGTATCTATAAATATTTTCATTTTTATTATAGTTAGAAAATTACTTTACAATTATTTATTAAGTTTCTGTAAAATAGTTATTATATATTTTTATAAAAAGTGAGAATTGAATAAATTTAGAATGAAGATTCCATTGGTAGCAGAA
>JBBRTN010000489.1:0-2064 GCA_038244395.1 Ignavibacteria bacterium | reverse complement strand
TGTGAATTTTGCGGCTCAGTGATTTACATTGATAAGAGGAAAGTCGTAAGTCATTATGTAGTAAACTCTAACTTTACAAAGGAGCAGGCGGAAGGAAACCTGCGAAGATGGATGGCAAGTAATTTTCATGTAAAAGATCTGGACAAGCTTGCAAAGATAACGCAGGTAAGTTTTTATTATTTTCCTTTGTGGTATTTTAAAACCGACGAAGCTTCAGGCGATAAAATTTATCTGCAGCCCGCACGCTCGACTCCCGTTTCAGAGATAAAAAATATCCAGATACCCGCAGGGAGCTTAAAGACTTTTAACAAAGATGATTTTAACATTAAGGATTTTGTCACGCCGGATATATTGTATGACTCAGCAAAGAACTGGCTTTCACAGTCGGGTGTAAACGAAGATTCAATTGCCGAATCCTTCCTTGTTCATGTTCCCTTTTACCAGTTTTATTACAATTATAAGGACAGGCAGTATTCGGCAATGATAGAATCATCTTCAGGAAAAGTCTATGCGAATATGTGGCCGGCAAAGAGTGAGATGCCTTTTAAGATTTTATTTGCAGCGGCGATTATTATTTTTTTAATGGCAAGCATAGTTTCTTACGGTATATCCTATTTGATTGACCGTCATATATCCGATGTAAGCCTGATAAGAGCCGAAGGTATTAAAGTTGTCCTATACTTTCTGGCTGCCATTCCGCTTGTGCTTGCGGCGTATTATGTGGCGAAGAAAATTTAGTCAGATTTAATTTTGATTACAAGATCACCTTTAAATTAATCTATATTTATAAAATAAACTTTTAAATGCCGGACTCTAATACACAACAGGAGGTCGCTGCTCAGGCGATAAAATTCAAAAAAGAAAAAGTCATACGTGGAATCACTTGTCCTTCATGCGGCGGTGAACTGGATTTAAAAGAAGGGCTTCATTCTTTTAATTGCAAATACTGCGGAACACTGCTGGTTGTAAAAGGCGAGTCAGGGACTTTGAAGTATTATGTTCCGAGAAAACTCAAGCGCGATGAAGCAATTGCGAAAGCGTTTAACTGGCTTGCTACCGGTATGTCAAAGGCAAGAGGTCTCAGGACAAATGCAAAAACCGAAGATGCCTTTTTAGTTTTTATACCTTACTGGAGAGTGAAAGCCGATGTCGTCGGCTGGATTTTTGGTCAGGAAAAAAAGACCAGTACTTCAAACGGAAGGACTACAACATATTATGTTGATGTCGAGCAGAAGCTTCAAAAGACATTCGACAGGACTTACTCTGCATGTGATGTAGCCGAGCTTGGCGTAAAGAAAATTAATCTTACAGGCGATACAATTTTACCTGTAGATTTTGAATCTCTTCAGAGAGAAGGGATGATGTTTAATATAATTGCATCCGAAAAGGAAGCATTTGATTTTGCAAAGAATAATTTTGCAGCGGAGGCGAGAAATTCAGTCAAACTTTACAACGTCTCATTTGAACATTATGACCTTGTGCGGGAAAATATCGGGATAGTATATTATCCGTTATGGGTAATACGTTACAGTTTTGAAAACCGTACATACCAGGTAGTTGTAGACGGGGAAGACGGAAGTATCTGTTATGGAAAAGCTCCCGGAAATAATCTATACCGGGCATTGATGGGAATACTCGGAACAGGCGTGGGAATGTTTCTTACTACTTTTTTCGGATTATTCGTTTTATTTGAAGTGAATGAAAAATTACCGATCTTCGCTTTCATCTTTTCTTTTATTATCGGCTGCTATCTTATAAGCAAGGGTTATAAAAAATTCCGGTACGGCGGCGAGCTCGAGGAAGGGACAGGACTCGATGAAAAAGAAAATAATAAAAACGCGAGTGTCGGCGCCGAAGATTTTACAAAGTCGGAAGGCTTTGGAATTGCAAAGAACGTCGCAGCTTCAGTCGTTATAGGAAGCGTTTTAAGTTCACTTTTAAATTCACGCCGTTAAAATCACAATACCAATTTTCATAAAATGTCAGATTTCATATTAGAAGCTGTTAAATGTAAGAAATGCGGGAGCGGACTTCTAGTAGAAGTTAACGATAATATTGTTTATT
>JBBRTN010000488.1:0-2072 GCA_038244395.1 Ignavibacteria bacterium | reverse complement strand
TGAATCTGCCTGCATTACAGGTTGGCGGAGATTATTATGATATCATCAAACTGAATGATAACAAGCTTGCAATCGTTATAGCAGACGTTTCGGGAAAAGGAACTCCTGCTTCACTTCTTATGGCGAATATTCAGTCGGCAGTTCATTCATACCTGAAGCTCTATGAAGAGGATTCTTTTGACCTGGCAAAAGTCACAGAGAAGATTAATGAATTAATTTATGAGAATACGACAGCTGAAAAGTTCATAACTTTTTTCTGGGGAATTCTCGACTCAGAAAATAATTCTTTTGAATACATAAATGCAGGACATAACCCGCCGTTCCTTCTTAAGCCAAAAAAAAACAATATCATTCCTTTAACTGAAGGCGGTTTTATGATAGGGATTTTGGATTTCGGAATAAGCTATGAAGTGGGCAAGGTAAATCTGGATAAAGATGATGTAATTGTTTTTTACACTGACGGCGTCACTGAAGCGATGAATAAAAACGGCGATGAGTTTGGAGATGAAAGATTAATTGGTGTGCTGAAAGATAACAGTAATAAAACACCTGATGAGATACTCGAAAAAATAAAAGATTCAATAAAGGATTTTGCCAAAGGCACGGCGCAGTATGACGACATAACCTTAATAGTCCTGAAAAAAGTCTGAGCGCTTAAATATTTTTATAACATTTATAATAATTGAATGAACCAAACTCATTTGGTTCTATTCCATCCATACCTGATCTTTGTCCTTCAATACAATCTGGTAACCGCCCTTATAAACTTCCAGCACTCCTTTAATATAAATATAATATTCTTTTATGTTGTCAATATCCATTGCCTGCATTAACCCTGCATTTTCCGGATAAATAACTAAGTTAAAGTTTTCAGTTTTAGTATGCGGAATTCTCAGAAGTATCGGCTCTTTATCCGAAAGTATCTGTCCGATATTTCCTAATACCGTAATTTCTTTTCCGACATAATCAGAAAGTCTTTTATAATCCTTATCGCTTGCAAGATTAAAATAATTTTCATTACCCGAATATTTTGCATCATAGTCGTCAAGCTCAGCAGCTCTTTTATTCCACCATACTAATCTTTCTTCGTAATCAGGATAATGTTTCTTTTCCGGATTCCAGATACCGAGTTTATTTTCTTTAGCATAATTCTGTGCTTCTACAAACTCGTTATTAAACCTTTTACTGTTTCCATATTTATTAAAGTATGGACTGTATCCCTGCTTCACGCACTCTACATTATAGTTTACCTCGGTGCCGTCTTTCATTACTGCAATCGCGTAGACAAGATACCTTCCGAAAATATCCAGAGTCCTTTCATCATCTTCCTTTTCAAGTCTCACGTAATCCACATTTGTAAAAAAATCCTCAGCCCATTTCCATGCTTCAAAACCCAACGGTGAATCCGCCTTTACGGGGAATTTACTGTCCCCTTTTTCGGATATATAAAATGCATCCCAGCTCTGCGCAATCTCGTTTGTCTTCTGCTCTGCATCCGCTGTCTTGAATGTTTCTTCCGCATCTATACCGAGCAGCCTCGTCGGTTTATCAAGATTTTCAAATCTGAATGTGTCCGCATCAGTTACTTTGCTGATTTTAAATTCACCTATTACCAGCGAACTGTCAGCCTGTTTTGAACATGCTACTCCCGATATAAAAAAGAATATAAAAAATATATTTATCAGCAGCAGGTTTTTGATTTTCTGAATTCTCATTTTTTTAAAAATAAAAAACTCCTATGCTAAAATAACATAAGAGTCTGTTAAAAATTTAATTTAAACTATTTTAATATCTTGTGCCTTCGCTGACAAACGGAATGATAGCCATATGTCTTGCTCTCTTAATAGCAGTCGTAAGCCTTCTCTGCATCTTTGCAGTCGAGCCGGTGATTCTTGCCGGAAGCAATTTTCCCTGCTCATTAAGAAATCTTGTCATCAGCTTTGCATCAAAAAAATCTATGTAATCCTTAACTCCTCTTTCTTTGAAGGGATCCCTTTTCTTAGGTTGATTCTTTTTAGCAGTTATTTGCTGGGTTAACTTATAATTAGAGTCTTTAAAACCTTTTTTAATTT
>JBBRTN010000487.1:0-2085 GCA_038244395.1 Ignavibacteria bacterium | reverse complement strand
CTTACTATCAGCAGCAGAGATTTCAATATGAGAATGCGGAGAAAAAACTCGCAAATACTTACAGGCTCTTTGGACCGGTCGGGAAAATTAATTTATATTTAAATAATAATTCAATTATTAACTTTACAGGAGGTTTAAATTTCATAAGGTATAATGATGCGCAGCAGAATACTTCTTCGTTAAATTTACAGCTGAATGTTCTTTGGAATATGTAGTAACTTAATAAATCAATAAATTAAATAATTCGATAAACACCAATAAACATAGTTTAATAATAATCGCAGTTAATTTAAAAATTTTTTAAAAATTTGA
This sequence comes from Ignavibacteria bacterium, assembly GCA_038244395.1. GTDB lineage: Bacteria > Bacteroidota > Ignavibacteria > Tepidaquicellales > Tepidaquicellaceae > JAGPCH01. Next base: position 1,773 of record JBBRTN010000487.1, on the reverse strand, counting down.
AAACTTTAACATTAGTACTGAAAAGCAGCCGCAGTGAAGTTCGTAAATTTGAGGCACTTCTCGAACAGGCGAACAGCGAATTTAATCTTGTCATGGAAAAATTTATTAATCTGCAGATAGCCTGCTCCGAAGCATTGATAAACGCTATTGTTCACGGTAACAAGGAAGATGAGAATAAGCACGTTCACACCGGCATAGCGTATGATGAAAAAATTATGTGCGTAAGAATAAAAGACGAAGGAAGCGGATTCAATGTTGATGCACTTCCGGATCCTACATCGAATGAAAATTTAATGAAAGAAAACGGCAGAGGGATTTTTATAATAAAGTCGCTTGTGGATGAGTTTACCTGCAACTCTTCTGAGAACGGAACGGAATTTATTCTGACAGTCCTGAAACAATAAAAAAAAATGCCATCGAAAAAGATGGCATTTAAAAAATATAATTTTTATCTCTTTTTATTTCTTAAGGTTATCCAAAACTTCCATCACTTCTTTTACGGACTTCGCCGAATCTTTTAACAATTTCTTTTCATCTTCATTAAGCTTCAGCTCAATAATCTTTTCAATACCGTTTTTTCCGAGAATGACCGGAACGCCGAGATAAATATCTTTCAAACCATACTCACCCTGAAGCCATGCGCACACCGGGAATATTCTTCTCTGATTTCTTAAAATAGATTCTACCATCTGAGCAGCTGCAGCTCCGGGAGCATACCATGCGGAAGTTCCCATCAGTGCGACAAGCTCTCCGCCGCCTTTCTTTGTGCGGTCTACTATAGCATTTAATTTTTCACTTTCAATAAGTTCAGTCACCGGTATTCCGCTAACCGAAGTATATCTTGGAAGAGGAACCATAGTATCTCCGTGACCGCCGAGAAGCATTGCGCTAATATCTTTGGGTGAACAATTAATTGCTTCTGCCAGGAAAGCTCTGTATCTCGCCGTGTCAAGGATTCCGGCCATTCCCATTACTTTTGAAGAAGGAAGTCCTGAATTTAAAAACGCGCAGTAAGACATGACATCAAGAGGATTCGAAACAATAATAAGTATTGCGTCGGGTGAATGCTTTACTACATTCTCCGTTACGGATTTTACAATTTCAGCATTTGTAGAAATCAGGTCATCCCTGCTCATTCCGGGTTTTCTCGGGAGACCGGAAGTTATCACCACTACTTCCGAGCCTGCAGTCCGAGAATAATCATTTGTTACTCCTGTAACTCTCGTATCATAATTATTGATACCTGAAGTCTGCCAGATATCCAGCGATTTGCCTTCAGCAATTCCCTCTTTAATATCGAGCAGGACAACTTCATTCACAAGCTCTTTATGAGCAATTACATTGGCGCAGGTAGCTCCGACATTTCCGGCGCCTACAACGGTTACTTTCATTTTAAGCAGATTAATTTTTAGTTATTAAAAATAAAAAGGTTATTCCTGTGTCCCGGAATAACCTGTGATTTGAATATCTGTAACTACAATTTATACATTCTCGAGAGGAAGAACATTTAAAACCTTTCTGCCTTTCTTCGTGACAAAATTTACATGACCTTCTATGAGAGAAAAAATAGTATAATCTCTGCCAAGTCCTACATTCTTACCGGGAAGAAATTTTGTTCCTCTTTGTCTGATAAGAATATTCCCGGCTTTTACGAGTTCACCGCCGAATTTTTTTACACCGAGACGCTGTGCATTTGAGTCTCTTCCGTTTTTCGAACTTCCAAGTCCTTTTTTGTGTGCCATTTCTTTATTAAGTTAACAATTTAAAATTACG
>JBBRTN010000486.1:0-2085 GCA_038244395.1 Ignavibacteria bacterium | reverse complement strand
TCTTCACCGAATGGTATCATCTTAATCTTCGGTCTTCCGGTGCGCTGATAATACAAATCACCGTCTTCAAATGTCACCTGTCTTTCTCCGTAGTTCCCGGAATATGCAAGCAATGATTCTCCGCTTATCTGCGCAGGATTCAATTCAGCCTTTATGGTTTCAGCATCCCACTGCAGTTTATTTTTCAATTCGGTATCTGTCGTCTTTTGAGAAAGCTTTTCAAGCGCAGTGAGACTCGCAGTCTGCAAAGCTTTATCCTGCGTTACGGCAATATCCGGAATTACGCCGGTGCCCTCCCAGTTGCTTTTTGTTATCGGGTTAATGGCATTTCCGGTAGGAATAAATATTACAAATTTTTCATTGACTGCCATTACGTCGCCGGGATGCGCTCCGCCTCCGGTAGGCTCTCCTACAATGGTTGCTCTCTTTAAATTTTTTAAATTGTATGTAAATTCTTCGGCTCCGGAAAAAGTAAAATTACTCGTAAGCACATAAAGGTCAACATCAGGCATTCTCTTTCCTTCAATGTCTTTTAATGTCCAGAACTCCTCTGTCTTATTTTCCGGTCTGAAATACAAATCATTTAAATGAACAGGTTCAGAATCGAAAAAATAACTGCATATAAGCTGAACTCCTGTCGGATCGCCGCCCCCGTTCTGCCTCAGGTCAATTATTATCGCATCACAATTAGACAGAAATCCCATTACAGAGGCAACCGTTTCCTTCGAATATTTAGAAGGAGAAAATCCATTAAACTCGATGTAACCTATATTGCCGTTTAGCCGCTCAACTTTTTTAAATCCGTAATTTTCATATCTCATATTATTTATTATTTCAGGACTCTCTTCATCTTCTTTATTTCCCGCAGAATTCTTCTTTATATCAACAGCGTCTTGAGGGCTGAACCTTATTCTCAAATGTTTATCATGGCTGACTGATTGTAAATCACTTGTCAGCTGGTCACCGAATGCGCGGGGGTCGCTAATGCTTTCATACTCTTTACCGTCAAGCTTCGCCTGAATAAATTTTCCCATTTCGTCAGCTTTATCAGGGAAAACATAATTATCATTCAGTAGTTTGATAATGTTGTTTATGGTTTCGGATTTATCAGATGAATTTAATTCAGGCGGAGCTGAAGTAGAAATAATCTGGCAGTTTGTTATCTGCTGATTAAGAAAAATCATAATCACGGCTGAATAAATTATTGAAATAATTTTAAATGTTTTCATAATATTTTTCTTGAGTTTAAATGGGAATTAAGTTTTAAGACGTAATCATAATCAATAGGGTTTCAGAATTTTATAACATGCACATAAAAATTCAGCCGCATTTTTTCGGAAACCTAATTAAGTTTTTCAAGTGATTCCTTTGCCCGCTTGTTGCCCGGACGGATTTTTAATGCCTGTTCATAACAATCCTTTGCCTTATTTTTTTCACCCTTCAGTAAGTATGCATCGCCCATATCATTCCACGCAATTACAATATTCGGAAATTCACTTGTGTAAACCGAATACAAAGCCAGCGCATCATCAGCATCTTTTTCCATTAAAAACTGCTGACCTGCAAATAATAAAATCATATCGTCATCAAGCTTTATTCCTGCAGATGCCAGCTCCGTTTTATAATTTGTAATAAAATTTTGCGCTCCCTTTTCTTTAATCATGTCATAAATGATTTTTGCCGGCGGAGGACTAAACGGCTCCGCTTCCCGTCCGTTTAATAATGCTGAAAGTCTTTTGGAAACTCCTTCCGCAGTGCCCATGTCATAGTTTGAAAGTACAATCATTATATAATTCTTCTCCATATTAATTCCCAGATATGCGCTGATGCCCGGCGCGCCTCCGGCTATTCCCAGTCTTCCTCCTTTTTTGAAATCATCCCAGGAAGTATACTGAACGGGAAAAAGGGGAGAGTTGAACAGCTGAACTTTACTTTCATCCGAGAGAAGTTTATTATCCGATATGAGTGAGTGAGCAAATTTATATAAATCTCCTGCAGTAGAATAAATTCCTCCGTCACCTCCTCCTATTATATTCATATCGGAGTTATCCTGCTTTGGTCCAATTGTTCCAATTGTTCCAATTG
>JBBRTN010000485.1:0-2094 GCA_038244395.1 Ignavibacteria bacterium | reverse complement strand
GTGATACAGGGAGCAGTCAACGGGAAAGGCCCCGCAAAAAAAATGAGAGGATATGTCCAGCTTGCTCCGCGCGGAATTCCAATATCAAAAGAGGTTCTGGAATTTTTGCATGCATCGCAGGGAGGTTTCATAGGCGGTCCTCTGGATTGTACTGTTGATATAGGAAAGAACGGACAGAAGATGCGTGTTAACCGGATTGATTCCAATATGTCAAGATCAGCTGATAACTCGGAACCCGTATTTGTTGGAGCTGTCCGTGGGAATGTCATACTTCCCAAAGAGGGCTCATGGAGTATGGTGCTGCATAATCATGATACCGGTGATGTCAGTCCTCTGCCTGATAATATTACTGTTCCTCTGATAAGAATCGGACAGCTGATCAAGCAGGGTGATATTCTGAAATTAAATCAGGATCCTGACGGTCAGCTTCTTCGTCTTGCAAATCCCACCGAGATACTAAGACTTCCTTCAAGTGGTACAATAAATTTCGGATTGCTGCAAACGACAGATACGCAGAAAGCATTATTCCTTACACCTTCTTTTAAAAAATTAACCGACATTACAAAGACCGGAACCCTGCTAAGCAAGACTCCGCCTCTGTTTGCAGACTCATACAGAATATTAAGCTCAAAAGGAATTTTTCCGAATATCGGTAATGCTGTGACGACTTTTGGTGATGTGATAAAATTAGATTCCAATTTTGACAAAGATATTTTATCCGATGGCGGCGTTCTTGTATTGAAGCTGATGCAGATAAATGAGAAAAATGCATTAGGCGAATTACAAAAGGAAGGAATGAAATTAAAGCAGGCTGCGAATTCTCAGTTTCCGCTGCCTTCACGATGGAATCTGATCAACGAAGATTATCTTAAAATTTATGTCGAATATAAAACAGAAAAAAATGACGGGAGCCAGAAAGAAGACGGTAAGCTAAACTATGATGTGAATTCTTTTGCAAGTAACGTTGCAGAAAACTGGAAGAGCAGGATGAATAATCTTTCAATGATAGTAGACCTCGGTCCTTTTAAGAGACTGATGAAAGTCAAAGGAAATTTTGATTCGAATAAAGGCTCGGAGGCGAGTTTTAAAGGCAGCGACAGTGATCCTTCTTTTCCTTCACCTCAGATTGAGTTCAGTGATGTGCTTGAACCTGTCATTGCAATTTTACAAATACTGCAGGACCTTCAGGGAGCTAAATATGGTGATGCACTGAAGAAAGGTTTAAAGATTGCGATGAGTAACAGCGCAGACAGTTGGGAATATAAATTCGAAGCTTCTAAAGAAATCCCTGTTGTGAAGTTTCCAATACCTGATACTGTTTATAATTCACCTCAAACTCCATTGAAACTGGAAGCCGGTTTAAAAGTTGGATTTTATTTTAATGCAGCTTTAAAAATTACAACGGATGCAAAAAAACTCTTACCGACTGCCGGCGCTTTTATAGATTTTTACGGGAGACTGTCAGTGATGTGTGTATCACTCGCTGCGGCGACGGTCTACGCGGTCGGGCAGGTAGAGCTTGGTATTGCTGCCGATACAAAAGTAGGACCGTCATTAAGAATGAAATTCGGCTTCGGGGCGCAGATCGTTGTCGGCTTACCTGTCGTTGGAAATGTAAGCATTTTATATATGGTGGGAGTTGAAATTTATGCAAGCTCTACAGAGCTTATTGTGTCAGCATCATTGCTATTCCAGGGGCATGCGGATTTGTTAGCGGGATTAGTCAGCATTACAATTACAATAGAAGCGAAGGGCACTATAAAGAGAACTGACGAGAGGACTGATTGTTCGGTGCAGGTTACCTTTGCAATAGACATAAGTATCTTCCTTGTTATTAACATTGACTTCAGCACAAGCTGGCAGGAGAACAGGCAGGTTGCTTAAGATCGGGCTTGGGTTACTCAGTTTTGTATTATAATGAATGAACTAAAAAATTTTACTGAAAATTTTGTTTTATAATTTTAAAATAAATTTTTAAATGGAAACAAACCGAAGATTTACAATACTTACTTTTCCTCAGCATTTTGATGGGAATATTCTGAAGGTAAATATTTTATTTTTACCGAGAAATCAGAATCCGCTGAATTCAGCTAT
>JBBRTN010000484.1:0-2096 GCA_038244395.1 Ignavibacteria bacterium | reverse complement strand
CTTGCTTTCACTCTAATTGGAAATGTTGTAAATGCAAATTCAAATGCAAATATTATTTACATTGAACCTGTTAACAATGCTAATTATGTAAGCGTTGACAATAATATTATTATGGGATTCGATGAAATCATTGAAAGCTCCAACCTTCGTTCACTGATAACAGTGACGGGAACAATAAGCGGGGTTCACGACGGGAAGATGATTCTGACCGGAGATAAGAAGAAATTAATATTCAAACCATACCGCCCGTTTGTGTTCAATGAAATAATTAATGTAAAATTTATTGGACTTAAAACTTCTTCAGGTTCCGCTGCGGATTTAAATTATACTTTCCGGACTCAGCCGAGTAAAGAGCAGTGGGATTATAAAATGAATTTGATTAATGAAATGGGATACTCTTCTTTAGATGAACTTCAGAATTCGATGATCCCGTCAGATAATTCTCCTTTGACAGTTTCGGTTTTCAATAATCCTTCTTCAGGAAATTTATATATGGCAAACTTTCCTGCATCAGGCATTTATAATCCGGGTCTTATTATAGCGGACAATACCGGATCAATCTCATACTATAAAGAAGTAAATATCTGGGCTTTGGATTTTAAGAAACAGTCAAACGGTTTCATGACATATTTTACGAATGGAAAATTTTATGAAGAAAATAATCAGCATACTTTGCTTGACAGCTTCGTCTGTGGAAACGGGTACGGAACAGATCATCATGAATTTCAAATTTCCGATAACGGTCATTTCTTTTTAATGAGTTATGATCCGGAAATTGTTGATATGAGTCAGATAGTCCCCGGGGGCAATCCCGGTGCGGTGGTAACAGGTTTGATTATACAGGAATTGGATAAGAATAAAAACGTTGTGTTTCAATGGAGAAGCTGGGACCATTTTGCGATTACCGATGCAATTCATGAAAACTTAACAGCAGCTTCCATTGATTATGTACATGGAAACGCCATTGATCTTGACAGAGACGGTAACCTTCTTATCTCTTCCAGACATTTAAGTGAAATTACTAAGATAAACCGGACAACTGGAAATATTATCTGGAGGCTGGGGGGAATTCATAATGAATTTACTTTCCCTAATGATCCGGTTGGATTCAGTTACCAGCATCATATCAGGAGAATTCAAAACGGCAACATAACTCTTTTTGATAATGGAAATTTTCACTCTCCTCCTTTTTCCAGGGCAATTGAATACAGGCTGGATGAAACAAATAAAATTGCAACCCTTGTCTGGCAGTACAGAAATAATCCGGATATATATGGAAGCTTTATGGGCACGGTCCAGAGGCTTCATAACGGAAACACTCTGATTGGCTGGGGAGGAACGAATCCTACTTTGAAAGAAGTTACTCCGTCGGGAAATACAGAATTGCAAATGACCCTTCCAACGGGTGTATATTCTTACCGAGTCTTTAGAGATGAAGTTAAACTTACTTTAAATTTAACACTGGTGCTCGAAGGATTTTATAATAAGCAAACAAATAAAATGAATATGAGTGATACTGTGCGGGCATATTTGAGAAGTGTAGATTCACCGTACATTATTGTTGATTCTACGAATTCAGTAATTGATTCATCCGGCTTCAGCGGAAATTTTGGATATTACAACGCTTCGCCGGGGACATATTATATTTCAATTAAACACAGAAACTCTCTTGAAACCTGGAGCAAAGCAGGCGGAGAATCTTTTATTTCGGGTGGAGTCTTTTTTTACAACTTTACAAATTCAAAATTACAGGCTTACGGAAATAATCTTATACATAAAGGATCAAAGTTCTGCATCTACAGCGGTGATGTAAATCAGGACGGGTTTGTTGATTTAGCAGATAAAGGTACAATAGATAATAACGTGTCCGTTTATACGAACGGTTATTATTCAAGTGATGTCACAGGTGATGAATTTGTAGATATAAATGATGCAGCAATTGCCGAAAATAACGGATTGGATTATGTAGGAATAATCAGACCTTAATTTTTTTTTCCCATAATACCCCTGCAATCAGAATGTATCAGAATGTCAGAAGAAGACAATTAATTATATGGAACTTGTTAATATAGGTTCTTATTTTCCAAAATATTTTT
>JBBRTN010000483.1:0-2111 GCA_038244395.1 Ignavibacteria bacterium | reverse complement strand
TGACCGGACGCTTCCCACACTCTCGGATGCATCAGTATCGAAGCGTCAAGTCCTTCGATGTTTTCACGGTATGTCATTTCTTTCCACCATGCTTCTTTTATGTTTCTCAAAAGCTCGACTCCAAGCGGACCGTAATCATAGCAGCCGTTGAGTCCGCCGTATATCTCCGAAGATTGAAAAACGAATCCTCTTCGCTTTGAAAGAGAGACTATCTTTTCGGTTGTATCGGATTTTGGAATTATTTTTTTATCTGACATTAAATATCTTTAATAATAACTTTTAGGGGAAATATTTATAGACCTCTTTTCTCGGTATTTCAGTAAAACACTTATTTTTTAATTCAGAATAAATTAATGTTTTGGACAGTTTTTTCAAATCTTTCAAAAAAGCTTTTGCATATTCAACTTTTATCATTCTCCAAATATTTTAAAGCTTTTTCTTTACTTATAAACTCATCCGCCTCCACTTGCTTCATTGCAAGACCTAATCCGTAATCTTCAATTAATTCAATTAATTTATTATACTCATCAACCGGTAAAACAACAGATTCTATTTTACCGGATTTATTTGTAACGAATTTTTCTTTCCCGATTTTATAGTTTCCGGAACTTAGTCTAATGCTTCCTTCACTTACTTTAACTCTCCTACGGTGTGCTTTAACACTTACTACACTTGCTTTACCGCTTTCTTTGGTTTCTCTTGTTTTCATAATGGTGAAATAATAAAATAATTAGCGAATTAATTTATTTGTAATTTCTAAATTTGTAATTGACTCAGACCTCAACCCCAAAATCAATCTTCAAAACTTCCTTCAACCCATCTTCAAACGGTCTCGGATGATATTCCGGCATTAAGCTTTTCAGATAAGAGATGTCTGTCCTCTTTTCATACATTCCGTCAGGTTTTGTCGTATCCCATTTTATTTCCTTATTAAACTCAAAAACTTTCTGTGCGATTTCAATATACTCTTTTATGGAATGATCAAAGCCGGTTCCGATATTGACGATTTCAGGTTTATTATAATTTTCCATAAGATAAATACATGCATCTGCACAGTCATCTACATAAAGCGCTTCACGTCTCGGTCTGCCGCTTCCCCAGAAAATTAAATCTGTTCCATCACGTTCTGCATTCACGAATTTCTGTACCATTGCTCCGATAAAATGACTGTCCTGTAAATTGTAATTATCATTCGGTCCGTAAAGATTTGTCGGCATTGCCGATATCGCGTTTATCCCGTATTGCTGCCTGTAAAGCTGGCATGCGATTATCCCCATTCCTTTGGCAACAGCGTATCCTTTATTTGTCTCTTCAAGTGGACCGTGCATAAAACGGTTTTCATTTATCGGCTGCGGATTTTCTTTAGGATAGATACACGTAGAGCCGGTATAAAGGAGCTTTGTATCAGGTGAAAAATTTTTTAATGCTTCAATTACATTAAGTATCATTACTGAATTCTGGTAAAGAAAATCCGCCTGCCTGGTATTGTTTGCAAGTATTCCTCCCACAAGTCCCGCAACCATAAAAACGTTTGCAGGTGACTCTTCTTTGAAAAATCTTTCGATCTCTTCTTTTTTAAGAAGATCAAATCCATTTTTGCGCGAAGGAGTCAAAATATTTTCATATCCTTTTTTCTTAAGCTGCCTTGTAACAGAGCTCCCGAGCATTCCTGTTCCTCCTAAGACGGCGATTTTAGTTTCTTTATTCATATTTTTTCAGTCAAACACAAATGTCATATGCATGACATCGTTGTTTACAATGTATAAGATTATAATTTTTTAAAAAATTTTGATGTTCGCTTCCTGATATATTATTCAAAATAATCATTTCAATGTTTAATTAATATTGAATTGATGAAATGTTTTCCGGAACCCTGAATGGGTTCATATATTCTTTTTCACTGTAACTGTCACAGCATAATAAAAATACTGTCAAAGAAAATAAAGAATTTTATTAACCAATTATATTAACCAATAAACAAATAAACAAAAATTATTATGAAAATTCTAAAACTTATTTGAATGATTGTCCTTTAGATAAATATTCAGGCAAATGCAATTATAAGAAATGTCCCTGCACAATATACGACACTTCAATCCGCGGTTGTATCC
>JBBRTN010000482.1:0-2115 GCA_038244395.1 Ignavibacteria bacterium | reverse complement strand
TATGTTTTAAATTCTTCCCTGAAGCCTGTGCCGGTGGGTGTTACCGGAGATTTGTATATTGGAGGGAGAGGACTTGTCAGAGGATATCATAACCGGGAAGACATTACAGAAGAAAAATTTATTGACAATCCTTTTTATATTTATAAATTTCATGACAGTAATAAAAGCTTAAGCAGTAAACTTTATAAAACAGGAGACATTGCGAGATATCTTCCTGATGGAAATCTGGAATATCTCGGTAGGACTGACAGCCAGATAAAGCTGAGAGGAATAAGGATTGAATTAGGTGAAATAGAATCCGTGCTTGCGGAATATGAAGGAATGAAAAGCACGGCAGTAGTCGCAAAGGAATTTACCCCGGGAGATAAAAGACTGATTGCATATTATGTTTCATCAAATGAACACGCGCCACAGGCAGCTGATTTAAAGAAATTTTTAAAAATGAAATTGCCTGAATATATGGTCCCGTCCGATTTTGTTGCTATGGATGAAATGCCAGTGACGCCGACAGGTAAGATAAATCACAGTGCTTTACCGGCTCCGGATTCTGTAAGAATAAATGAAAGCAGCAATTACGTTGGACCTAAAGAAACACTCGAGCTGCAGCTTGTGCAGATATGGGAAAAAGTTCTCGGTGTAAAACCAATCGGCATTAGAGATAATTTTTTTGAATTAGGCGGGCATTCGCTTTTGGCATTAAGAGTTTTTGGCTACACTGAAAAACTAACGGGAAGGAAGCTGGCTCTGTCAACGCTTTTTAATTCACCTACTATTGAGCAGATTGCAGCGATTTTAAAAGACGAAGGTTGGACTCCTCCATGGAAATCTCTTGTTGCTGTAAAACCGGGCGGCTCGAAACTCCCGTTTTACTGCGTTCCTCCGGGTGCAGGCACAGCGCTTCATTTTCAGGAAATGGTAAAGTATATTCCTGATGACCAGCCCTTTTATGTTCTTGAATCAATGGGACTTGACGGGATTGAAAAGCCCCATGATAATATTGAAGAGATGGCAACTCATTATATAAAAGAAATACAAACACTTCAGCCTGACGGACCTTACCTTCTTGGCGGAAGATGTTTCGGGGGAAGAGTTGTGTTTGAAATGGCGCAGCAGCTTACAAAGCTCGGACAGAAGGTCGGGCTGCTTGCAATATTCGATACCTGGCCTCCGTTCGTTCAGCCATATCAGCCGTCAGTCCAACAGAAAAGAGACATGAGCCATTTTGTAACACGCTCTGTTCATCATTTGAAAACGGGCGAACTTGGTAAAGTAGTTTACAGGTATTCAAAATATAAATTACTTAAGTTAAAATGGAAAGTTCAGAATAAACTCGAATGGGCGATCAGCGATGAAAGAAAGAGATTGTTTAAAAGAATAATGCTGCTGCATTTTAATGCACAGGATAAATACATTGCAAAAAAATATACGGGAAAGATTACATTAATTGAATGCGGAACATTCAAGGATGAATTCAGAGAAGGCTGGCGGAACCTTGCCGGCGGCGGGTTTGAGAGCTATGTAGTCCCGGATACCAATCATAAGACCATCGTAAAAGAGCCCATGCTCAGATTCTTTGCCGAAAAACTTAACTTAGTGCTGGACAAGACTCATAATGAGCTTAACGGGAAACCGGATAAAAACGGCTCTGCAAATTATTCACAGAAAAAAAATAAAACCGAGAAAACATCCGTGTAAAATGTTTTTGAATACATCCAATGAAATAAACAGAAATGAAAATTCCTTCCGATGAAGTTCATATTTACCTGTCAGAGTCAGGCAGATCAAAGGAAGAAATATTACGACTGGAGAAACTCCTTTCTCAGGATGAACTTGAGAAGGCATACAGGTATAAATTTGAACCGGATAAAAATAGCTATATTGAATTCAGATCTCTTCTAAGAAAACTGCTCGGTGAATATTTATCAATCGAACCTTCAAAGATTATTTTTTCCTATTCCGAAAAAGGAAAGCCCTTTCTGAAAGACCAAAATATAAAATTTAATTTATCTCATTCTAATGGATATGCCGTGTATGCCTTTAGTTCAGGGAAGGAAGTTGGGATAGATGTGGAATATCTCAGGGAGATGCCCGATGCTCATAAGATTGCTTCGCGAT
>JBBRTN010000481.1:0-2118 GCA_038244395.1 Ignavibacteria bacterium | reverse complement strand
TACAGGGAGATTTGGGCAAGAAGTTTTCTTTTTATAGTTCATTTTATGAAAATCTTTCTAAACTTCCGTCATACGTTGATAAATATGTAAGATTGAGAAGAGTAGTTCCAGGTCAGGGTTTTGCCAGATTTGACGGCAAAAATGTAGATTATTCAATTCCTTATGGATATATCAGCTACACTCCTAATTCTTTTTTCAATTTTCAGTTTGGACAGGGTAAGAACTTTTTTGGAGATGGCTATCGCTCTTTAATCCTTTCCGATTATTCTTACAGTTATCCCTACTTGAAGATCAGCAGCCGGTTCTGGAAAATTAAATATGTAAATCTATGGACCCAATACAGGGATATTAGTGGTGGATTTAAGGGCCCAAATTATCCGAAGAAGTATGCCGCATATCAGTATCTTTCGTATGCGGTTAATAAAAAACTTAACATCAGTTTATTCCAGTCGTTAATTTGGGCACCAGACAGCACGGGTAATTCATCTTTTCAGCTTGAATATTTGAATCCTATTATTTACATGAACTCATTTAATTTTAATAATGGGTCGCCGGCAAATTCCTTAATGGGATTAAATATCCGATACAATTTATTAAAACAATACAGTTTATACGGTCAGTTTATACTGGACGATTTTAACCTGAGTGCATTGAAAAAAGCGCCCGGATTTTTTCAGCAGAAGTATGGCTTTCAACTGGGCATAAAAGCTTACGAACCTTTCGGGATTAAAAATTTATTCGTTCAAACAGAGCTTAACCGGGTTAGGCCTTATGTTTATGGTCACCGAACTCTTAAGATAAATAATGCTCACTTTAATGAGGCATTAGCGCACCCACTGGGAGCTAACTTTACAGAAGGCATAATAAATACCGCTTACAAATTTAATCGGATAGCTTTAGACCTGCATTTAATCTATGCGCAATACGGAGCAGATTCTAACGGCTCACATTATGGTAAAAATATATTCTTGTCGGATTTTGATGCACCGAATGGACAAAACTCATACGGGAATTATACTAGTCAGGGTATTAAAACCAATCTGTATTATGCCAAACCAAGTGTTTCCTATTTGTTGAATCCGTCGAGTAATCTAAAAATTGAATTAGGTTATATTTTCCGAAAAGAAAATTCTGAGTTGGCTAAAGATTTAAGCCGAACTATCTATTTTGGTATAAAGACTGATTTAACCAATAAGTACTTTGATTTTTAAAGCCGGTAGTAAGTAACAATTCTTTACAGGATGCCTTGTAAATTTGATATCCGAAAAGATTAAATCTCAAATATTAATAGGCTTTCTGTTCTCCCTTTATGGTGTTCCAAATTGTTAAGAAAATAATCTTTATATCGAAAATCAAGGACCAGTTCTCCAAATACCAAACATCATGCTCAACACGGGCCTGCATTTCTCCGGGGTTCCGGGTTTCACCACGATGTCCATTTACCTGAGCCCAGCCTGTTATGCCGGATTTGAGAAGATGTCTGACAAGGTATTTATCAATCATTTGCCCATATTCCTCGGTATGTTTAATCATGTGTGGGCGTGGACCTACAACAGACATTTCACCCAGAAATACATTCATGAATTGTGGAAATTCATCAAGATTTGTTTTCCGCAAAAATTTACCAACCCGGGTTAAACGGGAATCATTTTTTCGGGCCTGAAGTGAATTAGCATCATTATTTACAGTCATGCTCCTGAATTTAATGCATTTAAAGGGAATTTTATTTCGGCCGGTTCGGAGCTGTGTAAAAAATACTGGACCCTTTGAATCGAGTTTTATACAAATGGCTAAAATAGGGAACAACCAGGAACAAATAAATACTAATACCAGAGCACTAAAACCCGTATCGAATATTCGTTTAACTAATCGCCAGTGAAATTCTTCCAAAGGCTCCCTGCGCAGCGTGATCATCGGTAATCCTTCAAACATGCTGATTCCGTATTTTGAAGAAAAATAATGGAAGTAATCCGGAATGATCCGTAATCTTACGGTATCCTGCTGGGCAGCTTGTATTACCGTTTTAAGGCCTTCTGATGCTTTATTGGGCAATGCGACAACCACTTCATCAATATCATCATATTTATTGAGAACAGACTCTATATCTTTTATTTTCCC
>JBBRTN010000480.1:0-2125 GCA_038244395.1 Ignavibacteria bacterium | reverse complement strand
GTTTATCATCTAAGGTGGAGTTACTTTTGGGAGATAAAAAAGTTGTGGATGAAAACAGGCTGGAGCTTGAAATAATTTTGCTTGCCGACAAGATTGAAATAACGGAAGAAGTTATAAGACTAAAGAGTCATAATAAATATTTCCTGGAATATGCAAAGTCACAGGAGCTTGCCGGCAGGAGATTGAATTTTTTGATACAGGAAATAAACAGGGAAATAAATACTATCGCTTCAAAATCAATGGATGCGGAAATTTCACAAAGATCGGCTGTGATGAAAGAAGAACTGGAGAAGATTCGCGAGCAATTACAAAACGTAGAATAAAAAATTTACAAACAATGCTGTACGTTATAGCTGCTCCGTCCGGAGCAGGCAAGACAACAATCGTAAGAGAGATATTAAAAAGGAACCCGGAGATAGTCTTCTCCGTTTCTGCAACCACGCGTAAAAAAAGGGCAAACGAAAAGGCCGGAACAGATTATTTTTTTTTTACAAAAGATGAATTCAAAAAGAAGATTGAGGAACATGAACTCGTCGAATATGAAACATTGTTCAACGGCGATTATTACGGAACCTTGAAATCTTTCGTAGAGGAAAATTTAAAAAATAACAAGAATGTTATTTTTGATATTGATGTTAACGGCGCATTGAATATAAAGAAGATTTATGGAGACAAGTCTAAATTAATTTTTATAATGTGTCCTGATACCGAAACTCTTAAAGAAAGGCTCAAAAAGAGAGCTACCGAGAGCCCTGAACAGATAAATGAAAGGATAAAAAGGGTAGATTTAGAAATCGGAAAAGCAAATGATTTTGATTATATTGTAATAAATGATAACCTGGAGAATGCAGTAGCAGAAGTTCAGGAAATAATAAACAATTTCAGTAATTAAAATAAATAAGGAAAAATGCCAATAATAACATTAGACCTGGATAAATTCGAATCTAAAACAGCGAATCTATATGAATCAATTGTCGTGGCTTCAAAAAGAGCCAGGCAAATTAATGACGCAATGAAATTGGAATTGAATCAAAGACTTGAGCCTATCATTGCTAAGGAAACTGAAGATGATACCATTATGAATCAGGACAAACTCAATATTTCCCTGGAGTTTGAGAAGAGGGAAAAGCCTACTCTCGCGGGGATATCGGATCTTATGAGTGATAAGCTTAATTACAGATTTAAAAATGAAGCCGATAAAGAATAATTTTTTTATTAAACACCGTTTTCTTTTTCATAAAATATCCCTTCAATACAGGGATATTTTTTTAATATCAAAATGCTGAAAGGTAAGAAAATATTATTAGGAATTTCCGGTGGCATCGCCGCATACAAGATTTGTTATCTGGTGAGATTCTTTGTTAAGCAGGGAGCCGATGTAAGAGTAATAATGACTCCCGCGGCAGTAAAATTTGTTTCGCCTGTAACGCTGTCCGCACTTTCCAAAAATGAAGTAATTATTAATATGTTTCCGGAAAATGAGGATTACGGCAATACGGAAAGAGTCGAAACAAAAACATGGCATGTGAATCTCGGAATCTGGGCGGATATTTTTATCATAGCTCCAGCCACTGCAAATACAATAGCAAAAATAGTTTCCGGCATAAGCGATAATTTTTTACTTGCAACTGTTCTTGCGTCGAGATGCCCGGTCATCATTGCCCCTGCAATGGATGATGACATGTATAAAAATCCTGTCACCCGCGAAAACCAAAAAAAGATAATTGCTCTCGGCTATAAAGTTATTGCTCCGAAATTCGGAGAGCTGGCAAGCGGTATATTCGGAGAAGGAAGAATGGCAGAGCCGGAAGAGATTTTCCAGATTGCAGCGGATATGCTCCTTAAGAAAAGAGACCTTGATGGAAAAAAAATATTAATTACAGCAGGTCCGACAATTGAATTTTTGGACAGCGTGCGCTTTCTCACTAATTCATCAACCGGTAAAATGGGATTTGAACTTGCCAGAGCGGCGCGGGATAGGGGAGCGGAAGTATCATTGGTCACAGGTCCTGTTTCACTTGCAGATATTGAAGGAGTTAAAAGAATTGATGTAAAGACTGCAGATGAGATGTTTAAAAGTGTAAAGACCGAATTAAAGAATAAGGATCTGATTGTCATGACAGCT
>JBBRTN010000479.1:0-2126 GCA_038244395.1 Ignavibacteria bacterium | reverse complement strand
GTTCCTAAAGAAATCCTTTCAAGATTTTGAATCTCGCCTTCGTTTTGTTTATTCCAAATCCTTATTTCATCCAGCTTCCCTGCAAACGGACTGTTGCTTCCTTTACCGATTAAAAGAGAGTCTGTGTTTGTAATTGGAGCAGCGCCTGCAATTACCTGTGAAGTATCATATACACCATTTATGTAAATTGTAAAAGTACCGGTGGGGAGATCAAACAAACCGGCAATATGACTCCATTGATTATTCGGTAAAACAGTTTGCCCAAGCAGGCGTGTTGTCGCGTTCGTTCTTATTGCGACTCTTCCTCCGGATAAATAAATAGTATATCCGTTTGAGGCAGCAGCTCTTTTTTGTAAAATTATTTGAGCCGAAGGAACAGCAACATTAACGGGATTCACCCACGCTTCAATCGTAAAACTTCCTGTAATATTTAATGAACCCGAATGAGGAACCGCGATATAGCTCGAGCTCGTACCCGAGAATGAACATGCCTGGTTCCAGGTCATCTGAGCTTTGCCGGAGCTGAGAATTAAGAATTGTAAATTAAGAACTAACAGAATAAATAATTTTGTCTTCATTTTTTTCCTTTCAGAATTAATAATAAAGAAAAAGCGAAGCAGACACTTCAATTATGCATGGGAGAGAATATTCAATGAAGTGTTTTCGCTTCGCTTTAAAAACTTAATTTAATTTTTTATTCTCTCCCGGAGAATTTACATACAAAATTAGATTTAATAAAAAGGTTAAGCAAAGAAACTTTCTAAAGAATGTTACCCGCTAAACGGATTTTATCATTTACTTTGTTAATAAATATCCTGTTTTTTACCCAAACACGTATTAAAAGAAACTAAATTTGTTACCCGATAATGATTAAGTCTAAACTGATACAAATATTAAAAACATTTTCCCGCAGGGAAATGAAAGAGTTTGAAAAATTTATTATATCTCCTTTTTTTGGTTGCAAAAATTTTGTCGTGTCCTTTTTTAATGAAATCAAAAAATACCATCCGGATTTCAGAGAGCAGGATGTTGCTAAGAAAAAAATTTTTATAAAACTTTATGCAGGAAAACAATATAATGACGGACTGGTAAGAAGAATGACTTCGGATCTGGTAAGACTGGCAGAAGAATTTATTACATATAAATCCTTTAGAGAAACTGTTTCTTTCAGGGAGACATGTCTTCTCAATGAACTCCGTTTGAGGAAGCTCGATATTATTTTCGAAAACAAATCTAACAGGATAATATCCGAAGCAACAAGTAACAATATCGACAGCAATTCGCTGCTTACAAAATTTTTTGCGGAAAATCAGAAAATCAGTTTCTATCTTAAAAATAATCAGAAGAAACTTCTTGAGACTTCTTACTCGGCTTCAAACTCTTTCATAACATTTTTCCTTTCTGCTCTGAATAATAAGACACAGATAATCGAAAAAAGAAAGAATAATCTTAAAGCAAAACCTGATTCCGGAATATATGAAAATTTTATCAGCTGTTTTAATTATACGAAATTTATCAAATCACTTGAGCATCTCAAATCGAAAGAAGCCTTTTATATTAAAGCTGACTACTATTTCCATCTGATCAGTCTTGACAAAAATGACGTTGTCAGTTATAAAAAATTAAAAGAACTTCTGTATGAAAATAAAGATTATTATAAGGGAGTTTTTAAGTATAATTTTTTTATTACTCTTTCAGGATTTTGCAGCGGCAAAATCTTCAATAATAATATAGAATACCTGGATGAATTTTTTTATAACATTGAGATTATACTTTCAGAGAAGCTTTTTCTAGCCAACTCAGTGATCCTCAGTTCTACAATTATAAGACAGGTAATAACTTTTTCCATAATGCAAAAAAAATATGATTATACGGAAAGCTTTATTCAGTCTTACTCAAAGTATTTTAATCCAAAGGATAAAACGGATTTAATAAATTATTCTTATGCATTGCTGATGTTCGCAAAGAAAGATTATGGTAAAGCCCTTGAATTTTCTTCTGTAATAGATTTAGCACAAGCGGAATTTAAAAAAGATATCAGATTTTTAAAGACTAAAATATATTTTGAATTGGATTACACTGAGTCCTTTTATTCTGAGATTGATGCGTCAAGGCATTTTCTTTCT
>JBBRTN010000478.1:0-2133 GCA_038244395.1 Ignavibacteria bacterium | reverse complement strand
AGTGACGAATGATAATCTTCCCGCAAATCTTCCTTTTACGACTGCAAACCTCGGAGCATCATTGATTGATTCGGGAAAGACTTTCATATAATATTCAGAAGACCTTCCTTACTGTGGATACAACGGAGTAACTTATGGAAATTATGCACGAAAACATAATCCATGCGCCAACTGGCAGGAATCTCCAACTAACGGATATCCGCTGACAGTAAACCAAACATATACAAGTTTTCCTTCGGATTATAATTTACTTCCGACAGTCTCATTCGTCGTCCCCAATCAGATTCACGATATGCACAGCGGAACGATTCAGCAGGGAGATACATGGCTTCAGCAAAATATTAGTTCTTATGTGACATGGGCGAAAACCAATAACAGCCTGCTTATCCTGACTTTCGATGAAGATAACAGTACTACTCCAAATCAAATACCAACTGTTTTTGTCGGTGAGGATGTTCATTCAGGCATTTATCCCGATTACATAAATCATTATAATATTTTAAGAACTATCGAAGATATTTACGGATTACCTCCGGCTGGTGCATCCGGCAGTGTTAATCCAATTACAAACTGCTGGCTCACTGCAACGGGTATATCAAATAATTCTACTCCGGTTGAATTTAAGCTTGGGCAGAATTATCCTAATCCATTTAACCCTGTGACAAAAATTAAATTTGAGATTCCTTCAATAGTCAATGGTGAATTGTCAATAGTCAATCTTAAAGTATTTGATTTGCTTGGAAGGGAAGTTGTGACTTTGGTAAATGAAAAATTATCTGCAGGAAATTTTGAAGTTGAATTTGACGGAAGTAATCTATCGAGCGGAATTTATTTTTACAGGCTTGAAGCCGGGAATTTCAGTGAAACAAAGCGTATGATTTTGCTAAAGTAATCTTCATCAATATAAATTGAACAACCCTCGAAATGTTTTTAAAAATTTTAAGGAGGTTAAAAAATGTTCAAAAGAATTGCTGTAACTTTAATTGTATTTACTCTTTCTTTTGTTTCTGAAATTTATTCTCAAACCCTGCAATGGAGAGATCTGCCCAACTCTCCCTATTTTCAATTTAACAGATTGGAAGATGTTTATTTCATAAATGCAAATACCGGATGGACAGTTTTTTATGGAGGGAAAGTTTTTAAAACAACAAACGGCGGAAGTAATTGGGACACAGTATTTATTTCTCAGACAGGAGCATTAAGGAGCATAGGATTTTTTGATTCACAAAACGGACTACTCGGAACATTGCACGATGATTCCACACTTGTATTATTCAGAACAACTAATGGCGGAAGTAACTTTACTGCACTGACTAATTTGCCAAATCCAAGAATACGCGGTGTTTGCGGAATTGACATTGTAGATGAAAACACCGCTTATGCCTGCGGCAGATGGGATACTCCGGCAAGAATAATTAAAACAACTGATAAAGGCAATACGTGGACAAGTTTTTTTATTGATACATTACTTGCAAAATCACTTGTTGATTGTTATTTCATTAGTGCTGACTCGGGAGTCGCAGTCGGAGGTACAGACCCGCTTCGCAGCACAGGCAACTCGGTAATAATAAAAACCAATGACGGCGGTAATACATGGGAACAGGTTTACAGGTCTTCCCGAACAGCAGAGTATTGTTGGAAGGTTTCCTTTATCAACAGGAACATTGGCTACGCAAGTATTCAGGGGGCTTCCGTCTATTATTTGAAAACAACTGACGGAGGAACAACCTGGGATGATAAATTATTCAGAGCATACGACCAGGAGGGAATAGGGTTCTTAAATGAAACCACAGGTTGGATAGGAGGATGGACAGGACCTAATTATGAAACCACAGATGCAGGAAGCAGCTGGCATCTTGCCGGCTGGGGGATAAATCTTAACCGGATAAGATTTTTAAATGATACGCTTGCATATGCAGTTGGTCAGAGAGTTTATAAATATTCAAAAGATAATGTAGGAATAAATTTAGTCACACAGGAAATCCCTTCATCATTTTTTCTTTCACAGAATTATCCGAATCCGTTTAATCCTGTTACAAAGATTAATTTCTCAATACCAATTTCTCAAAACACAATATTAAAAGTTTATAATGATTTAGGAAAAGAAGTTGCGGTTTTAGTGAATGAAAATTT
>JBBRTN010000477.1:0-2141 GCA_038244395.1 Ignavibacteria bacterium | reverse complement strand
TCATTCATTATTAAATTGTTATAAATTTTAATTAAAGTTATTTTTATTTTTTTACAGTAAATAAATAATAATTGGAATCAACTTTTAAAGAAGTAAAAGATTTAATTGAGGACAGCTACAAAATTATTCTGACAACTCATGTAGTACCTGATGGTGATGCAATAGGAAGTGTGGCATCATTCCGGGATTATCTTAAGCTAAAGGGAAAAAGCGCGGAGATAATCAATCATTCAAAAACACCCGACAATTTAAAATTTCTTGACAGGAAAAATTCAATCAGAATATTTTTAGAGAACCCGGACGAAAATGCGAGGCTTATCAGTGAAGCTGATTTGATAATCATCCTTGATACGAATGATTTTTCACGCACAAGATCAATGGAACCGTCAATTGCAAACTCCGCAGCAAAAAAAATATGCATTGACCATCACACCGGACTAAAGCCCGAACTCTATGACGCTTTCATTTCAAATATAGATTACCCATCCAACTGCTCTATACTTTATGATTTTATTAAAGCCGATAATGAAAAATTTCTTTCGGAAGAAGTTGTGTCCTCTCTTTATGTCGGCATTATGACGGACACCGGATCTTTCAGGTATCCGAGAACTGATGAGAATGTATTTATAATGTGCGCCGACCTCATAAAGCGCGGAGCTGATCCTGTCACATTATATGAGGAAGTTTATGCTACGACTACAATGGAAAATTTAAAGCTCCAGGCAAGATTCATTGAGAGCCTGCAGTTTTATTTTGACAGGAAAGTAGTTGTCGGAATCGTTACACAAAGTGATTTTAAAGATTTGGGACTTAATATAGATCACGTGGAAGGATTTTCTTCACTGATCATGAACATAGCCGGCATAAGGCTTGGAGTGGTCTTAGTTGAGCTTAGAGATAACATAAAAATTTCTTTCCGGTCAAAGGGAAATATTCCTGTAAACGAACTTGCGAAAGATTTTAATGGCGGAGGTCATAAAAATGCAGCTGGAGCTAATGTAAAAAATACCACATCAGCCGGACTGAAAGATATTATTCTGGAAAAGCTAAAAAATTATTTAGATTAATTATAATAAAATTATTATGAAAACAACATTTGAAAAATCCGGAATAGATAAAGTAAAAGCGGATGCATATATTTTTCTTTGTTATGAAGATAAAAAATTATTCGAAGATGAGGTTAAGTCTGTACAAAGACTTCTCAGGACAAAGATCCCGGAGTTAATCCTTGAAGACTTTAAAGGCAGCAACGGTCAGTGCCGGCTAATTTATACAAACAAGTTCAGAATAATATTCTGCGGTATTGGTAAAAAAGAAAAAGTCTCGCTGGAGAAAATCCGGATTGACTGCGCAAAAGGCATTCAGAAAGCATGTTCTCTGAAGATTAAAAAAGTCGGTGTAGAGATTCTTCCTGACAATACTGCAGGCGGAGGAATCGAAGAACTGGCGCAGGCAGAAGTAATCGGCAGTATCTTGTCTAATTATTATTTCGGCAAGTATTATACTTCAAAGGAAAAGAAGGAAAAATATAATTTAAAGGAAGCTGTTTTTTTCGCCGTAAAAAGTCTGGCTGATAAATATTCAAAGGATATAGAAAGAGGCGTCAGGTCGGGCGGTATCATTGGAAACGCTACTAACTTTGCGCGCGATTTAGGAAATGAACCTTCGAATATACTTTATCCGGAAGCATTGTGTAAGCTTGTTACCGAAAGGTCAGCGAATAAAAAATATAAAACTGAAGTTTTAAATCTTGAAGATATACAGAAGCTAAAAATGGGCGGCGTCCTTGAAGTAGCAAGAGGAAGCAGACGTGAGCCGAGATTTTTAATTATAAAATATAGCGGAGCGGATGAAAGTGTACAGCCTTATGTAGTCATCGGCAAGGGTGTTACATTTGACAGCGGCGGGATTTCTCTCAAGGCCGGTGCAGGAATGGCGAGGATGAAGATGGATATGTGCGGCGCTGCTGCAACTATTGCTGTACTTGAAGCTGCATCACAGCTTGGATTAAAACTTAATGTCATTGGTCTCATTCCTTCAGTGGAAAATATGCCTGACGGAAATGCTTTCAAGCCCGGAGACGTAATCACTGCATATAACGGAATGACAATCGAAGTTGATAATACTGACGCAGAAGGAAG
>JBBRTN010000476.1:0-2144 GCA_038244395.1 Ignavibacteria bacterium | reverse complement strand
TTGTGTAAGAGGTAATATTAATGAATTACCCTTAAAGGACTTACAAGTTTTACCATTCAATATTTTGCATGCTCAGAGGACTGGTGAATTTGCAAAAATAGTATTTGAGAATAAAAGTACTTTAAGATTAACTGAGAGAAATATAATTCCTAATGATACAAAATTATTTTCACAAGCAGACTCTGAAGCTGAAATTGGATTCTATCTATCGTGTGATGCAGAAAGTTTTAAAATTTATAATTTCTTAAAAAGGGAATCTAATCCAAGGTTTGACTTCATAGATCTAAATAAAAACTATTCGGAAACATTTGGGGTATTAGATTTTAGTTAAGATTTTAATCTTCACTCTCATCCTCTCCAATCCAGCAATTAACAGTATTCATTTTAACTCCCAGGATCTTCAGGTATAGAAACAACTGCATTTTGTAGCTTGTAATATGTTTCAAAGTCGTATTAAGAATTCCTTCGCCGAGCGGAACCTTATCCCCGAAAGGCATCATAACCACTTTTGAGAGAAGATCTTCATCACTAAACTTTTCAAAAAGTTTTTTAATCGAACCCAGCTGTACATCCATTGCTCTGTTAAAGTCTTCAGATTTAAAGTCTTGCGCCGCTTCGGAAAGTTCTTTATAAAATTCGAAGTTTGGTGAATCTTCATCCCCTTCTATAAAAGTTTTTAACGTTACCAGAACACACCATGTAAGGTAGCGAAGAAGCTCGTAAACTGTTCTCATATTTTCAGCGGGCTTAAATTCCAGCTTGCCTGCGGGAATCTTTGTGTGCAAATGCTTTAAGATTTTAAAATCATCTTCTATTGAGTGAAGTAACTGTTCTTTATGCGTCATAATAATTTTAGTTTAAATATTCAGTCTCTCGAGCTCATCTCTCAGCTCGGCGGCTCTCTCAAATTCAAGATCTTTAGCAGCGTTAATCATTTCTTTTCTCAGCTGGTCTATCAGATCTTTGCGCTGTTCTTTATTTATTTTGTTTTTGAGGGGATCGGTTAAAATACTAAGTGTGGATTTTTTATCTTCCTTATTTTTCTTGCCGTATTCATTTTTTGCCTTTGAGTCTGCAACTACAGTTGCTGACATTATCTCTTCATAAGTTTTATAGATTGTAGTAGGCTCGATGTTGTGCTCTTTGTTATATTCATTCTGAATCTCTCTTCTCCTTGCTGTTTCTTTAATTACCTTGTCCATAGACTCTGTCATTTTATCCGCATAAAAAATCACAAGCCCGTTTACATTCCGGGCTGTTCTTCCTGCGGTCTGCAGCAGGGATTTTTCGGAACGGAGAAATCCTTCCTTATCAGCATCCAGTATTGCCACAAGTGAAACTTCCGGCAGATCGAGTCCCTCACGCAGCAGATTAACTCCGACAAGCACATCGAAATCTCCGAGCCGAAGTCCGCGCAGTATGTCAACCCTGTCAAGAGCAACTACTTCACTGTGCATGTATTTCACTCTTATCCCGATCCCAAGAAGGTAATCAGTTAAGTCCTCGCTCATTCTTTTTGTGAGTGTTGTAATCAGCACTCTTTCTTTTCTTTCCCTCCGGATTTTAATTTCATTTATAAGATCATCGATCTGGTTCTTTATCGGTCTCACCTGAATCTCCGGATCCAGCAGACCTGTAGGACGGATAATCTGCTCGACAATTACGCCTTCGCTTTTTTCCAGTTCATAATTTCCCGGAGTCGCGCTCACATATATCGCCTGCTTTACCATCTTTTCCCACTCTTCAAACATCATAGGCCTGTTATCCAATGCGGAGGGTAATCTGAAACCATATTCTGCAAGAGTCTTCTTACGCATCCTGTCCCCGTTATACATTCCGCCAATTTGCGGAATTGTAACATGTGATTCGTCCACTACCAGTAAAAAATCTTTAGGGAAATAATCAAACAGGCAGGAAGGTCTTGAACCCGGAAGCCGTCCGTCCATATGCCGCGAATAGTTTTCAATACCGTTGCAGTATCCTACCTCCTGTATCATTTCTATATCAAAATTTGTCCGCTGCTCTATTCTCTGTGCTTCAATAAATTTTCCAAGTGATTTAAAATACTCTATCCTCTCAGCCAGTTCAGCGCGGATATTCTCAATGGCTACTTCTACTTTCTCCTTATTGGTTACAAAATATTT
>JBBRTN010000475.1:0-2147 GCA_038244395.1 Ignavibacteria bacterium | reverse complement strand
CTTTTGCCAACTCATCCACCAACTTGTCCAAATACCTTCCCTGTTGTGTTAACCTATTTTCAATTTCCTCCACCCGGTAGCCGCAGATGACACCAGTGATGAGGTGGATGTTAGAGTTTAATTCAGCATTCTGAAAGAATTTTTCAAAAGTTACTTTTTCTTCAATAAGTTCTTTCAGCTTCTTTTCGTCATAACCGGTCAGCCACTTAATTACCTGATGTAATTCTTCTTTCGTTCTATCTTTCTTCTCGACTTTTGCAAGATAGTGTGGATAAACTGAGGCGAATGTCATTCTTGCAATTCGCTCATCGTGATTAGTTGTATTGTTCATAACATGTATTTTAATATTTAATATTTATATTAGGCTATCAGTTTATTCAGGCTTACTAATTTTCACTTCTCGTTTACTCTCTTCACTTCAGACCTTAGCTCCAACAGTACCTGTCCTGACTTTTCCGGCTCGCTTGTAATTTGCAATAATAACTCCGCTTGTTGTAACAATACTTTCTATTAATTTAAATGCAGTAGGAATCGTGCCGCCTTCAAACAACTTCTTTCCTTTACCAAGAGTCAGCGGGTGAATTTTGAGCCTGAGTTCGTCCACCAGATCATTCTTAAGTAACAGCTGAACAAGCTTACTGCTGCCCCAAACCTGAATGTGAGAGCCTTTTGAATTTTTGAGCTTTTTAATATCTGCCGGGCTTTTAAGGAATACTGAGTTTTTCCAATCTGACTTTTTAATGGTCTTGGACAAGACGTATTTTGTGCCATCATTGATACCCGGCCAAAAGTCTGCATGTTTGGGCCAGTAGTCTGCCCAGATCTCAAATGTTTTTCTGCCCAAAAGATAATCTGCTGGTTTCAGTTCTTTTTTTACAACCTTACCATAAACTTCGTCACCATAAGGTGAGACCCAACCGCCATATTTGAAATTGCCTGATGTATCTTCCTTCGGTCCGCCGGGTGCCTGCATTACACCATCTAATGTAATCATTGATAAGACGATGATTTTTCTCAAATTAATTTTATCTCCATTTATAATTTTTATAATTTATTTTTTAAAAAGCATCTTCGTTCAACGTCAGAGCCTTTCATTTCAACGCAGAACTCTGACAGACGATAAAGATTTTTGTAATGGCAATGCGAGTTCCATCATAGAATATCCGTTAACCGAAGTATAAATATATATTCTGACATATCGAAATTTAAAAATAATGATTTTCAAAATTAAAATACGAATTTCATTTCTGCAAAAAAATGAATTTTACAAACGAAAAAACTCTCGCACAAATTACGCACAACAAGTATATTATTATTTGCATTCTCCCACAGGGTTGGTGTTCCGAAATCTATATATAATTTTAAACAGATGATAAAGAAAGCCGGAGCACGCGGATGGATGACGGACTTTGCCTAAGCTATGCCTTTTGAAGCGGTATTTTTGAGAAAGGGTTCAAGTTCGGTAAATGAAATCATTGAAGGATTGAAAAATGCCGGCGTAGAATTAGATCTCTTTTAATAATAAGAGTAACACGTATAACTTCTTCAGTTAAGAATACTCTTCCAGATTTTATCTTACTTTACTTCATATTAATTAAATTTCCGCTTTCGCAGAGATTACAAAAAACCATTAAACATTATTATTGAAGCGAAGCGCCGCGTATTTATTTTCCAAATTCTTTGACCGGCGGTGTAAATTTTTCAACTTTATTAACAACAGGTTTCTGGCTCATCAGATAATCATAAACAGCTCCAAGGTCTTCATCAGTTGCTGTCGCAAAGAACGGCCAGGGCATTATTGTATTAAACTCTCCTTCTTTTACGGGGATGTTCTGAGATTCGGGTTTACCGCAGAGTATGAACCTGTCTATGAATTGCTGCTTAGTCCAGTTTCCGATTCCTGTTTCTTTATCCGGTGTAATGTTAGCTGATCTTATGATCCCTCCTTTTGGATTTGCCATTTCGACGCCGCCCCCAAATTCTTTGCCGCCAATGAAATCTGGTCCCTTCATCGGGCTGTGACAGACTTTACAGGAAATTCCATAGTAGGCACCAAGCGCAACTTTGTCATTCGCATCAGGTCTCTTTTTAAAATCAGCTTCAGCGGGTATAGTTCTGAAAATCAGATTCACCGGAAAATTAAAATT
>JBBRTN010000474.1:0-2154 GCA_038244395.1 Ignavibacteria bacterium | reverse complement strand
TTTTTCTTAAATGAATACCCGCCGGAGTTGTTTTCTTTAATGTAATTCTTAGACTGCGATTTCAATATTCGTATGTCAGGTGATGAAGGAAAATTTTCGGGAATAAAACAATCCGGAATCCTGAGTATGTTTTTAGTTCTCGTTACCGCGACATAGAGTAAATTTATTTCTTCATTCAGCTTTGAAAGACTTACCGGATCATTTTTGATTTCAGCAGCCTGCTTCTCAACTTTTTCTTCGGTAATGAAATCATTTACAATATTAACTACATCGTACTCCATTCCCTTGCACTTGTGAACAGTTGAAAAAATAATTTCTGCTTTTTCCTTTTCATCATTCTCAACGTGCTTTTGTTTAATTGCTCTGATTATCTTTGGAATTTCATTCCCGTATTTTTTTACAATCTCTACTAACATACCAAGCTGCGAATCCCCTGTATTCCCGATATAGCTCTGCAGCTCCTTTATATCTTTCATCTGCGCGACAAGCTTATCCTTTATCAGTTTTCTTTTGCCGTTATAAAGGTGAAGAACATCATACAGCGAAGCTCCTTCATCCGCGTATGTATATGAGTTAATGTTGCCTTCAAAATAAAGATATTTTAATTTCCTGTTTTCATTTACATACTCGATTGCACTTAGCAGGAGTCCGATGTTTGTACGTCCTAATATTGCGATTCTCTTTGACTCTCCGCCAACTTTATGTCCTGTGATCGGGACAGGTTCATAATTTTTGATATGATTTTTCCATTTCAGAATTTCCATCGCGAGATCCGCGATCTGCTGGCTGAACCGAAAACTTTTTGTAAGTCTGTAAGTTTTAAAATCAGCTTTCTCAAGAGAGTTAACTGCAAATCTCCAGCCATATATCTGCTGATGAGTATCACCTACAATCACCTTAACAGCTTTCTGCCTGAAAAATATATCAAGCATCGCGGCAGATGCATCCTGTCCTTCATCGAAGAGTATGTAATCGAAATCAAGAACCGGATTTGAAAGCTGAAATTTTTTAAGATAAAAATCGTGAGTGATATTAATTCTTCCGCTGTTCATCCGCCCGAGAAGCTGGCGGGTTTGGTTTTCAATGTAATCATAATGTCTTGAAATAAATTCGCCCGCAGGACCTTCAGTAACAATGTCTCTGTAGTTAAGCTCGCTGATTTTTTGTTTGTCACTGTTGCAGAAATATGAAATGAATTTCATAATATGATTTGCGACAATATGCTCGCCGTGCTTCTCTCCTACGCTGCGCAATCCGAGAAGCTCCGCTATCTCGTGTGATTTGTATCCCTGGGGATTGACAGTATAGTTACTTCCGTAAATAATATGCCTGAAGGCAAGCGAATGAGCCGTCTCGACTCTTACATTGTTAAGACCTTTACCCGCGAACTTCTTAACTGCTTCGGATTTTACGGATTTGTTGAATGCGAGGTAGAGTATTTTACTTTCAGGGGGCTGTGCCTTTGCGTACTCTAATATAGTGGTAGTTTTGCCTGAACCTGCAACCGCATTTATTTTGATATTGCCGGTTGAATTAATAATTTCATTTTGTTCATTTGTAAGTTCCATCTCTTCGGGTTTAATTTTATTATATTCTTAAAATAACTCATCTTCATTTTCATCTTCCGTTTTATAAAATTATTTCATCTCAATGAATTTTCTGTATTTATCTTGATTTTACGTGTAGAATGGTAAGTCCGATAATTTCTCCTTTCTCATATCTTATTATTACATCATCATCCGTCATTTCAGAATCATCTGCATTTCCCGGTTTTTTAAAATCAATATATAAAACATCTGCTTCCTCATCATAAGATGACCAAATATTTTTATGCTCCATAAATGAAGGTGCAAATTTGATAAATTCTTTTATTTCGTTTTTTCCCATATTAATTTCCTGCTTTTTAAGTAATTTATTTTAGAGGTCAAAAAAGATGTAATAACAAATCCATCATCAGAATTTAATTCCCTATAGACAACGATTAAATATTTGCTTTGAATAAGTATTTTAACCGCTAACAATTCATTATCATCTTCCTTCATAAATTAAATCAGGGTCTTGTATAGTTTCAAGAATTGCAAAAAAGTATCCCGCTATTTCAGAGTGTGCTTCCGTTATGTGAAACCATCTTTCGGCAGTCAAACGTATTTTATG
>JBBRTN010000473.1:0-2168 GCA_038244395.1 Ignavibacteria bacterium | reverse complement strand
TTTTCTTAAAGAGGAAATAGATTTGGGAATTCTGAATCTGGAGAAAGCCTTTGATTTAAGCCCTACAGACAGGTTTGAATATGATTTTAACAAAGACTGGAAGAAAATTTTGCAGTTTCTTATAAAAAGATAACATGATCCCGGAACAGGAATTCTTACTTATAGAACTTATATTTAAATTCATATATAAGAACTCATCCCAAATTAATTCACTTTTCTTAAAGCTAACTTATTCGCAAGCATTACAGCCTGCATTGTACTTTCCGGATTGGCTTTACCCAGTCCGGCAATGTCAAAGGCTGTCCCGTGATCCGGAGACGTTCTGATAATATTCAATCCCGCAGTAAAATTAACTCCCTTATCAAAAGAAATCATCTTGAAAGGAATCAATCCCTGATCGTGATATAAAGCGATAGTAATATCGAATTTTCGGAAAGTCCTGTTTGCAAAGAATGCATCCGAGGGAAAAGGTCCACGAAGATTAAATCCCATAGAATTCATTTTTTCGATTAACGGGATAATTATTTTTTCTTCCTCTTTTCCGATTAAGCCTCCGTCACCTGCGTGAGGATTCAGAGACAAAACTGCAATACGTGGATTTTTAATTTTAAAATCCTTTACAAGAGAATTGTTAACTGTAATAATCTTCTTGAATAATGAACTGCCTGTAATTTTTTTGCTGATTTCAGACACCGGAATATGCCCTGTCATCAGTGCAACTGAAAATTCTTTTGAATACAAAATCATGACAGCATTCCGTGAAGAAGTGAGTTTGGTCAGCATTTCTGTGTGTCCGGGATAGTTATATCCTCCAAGATTGAGAGCTTCTTTGGATATGGGAAGTGTTATCATAGCGGAGTATTCTTTTTTTAAACATAGCCTGGCCGCATAATTAATTGAATCACCTGAAATTTTTCCTGAAGCCTTATGAATCTTGCCCGGACGGAGTGTAAATCCCTTTGGCAAAGGGATTTCCAAAATCCTTTCATGGGGAATTCTCTGAAGGCTCAACAATGAGGAATAGTAATCAAGAATTTTCTTTGAACCCACAACATTTAAATCATACTTTGAATAAAAATTTTTATTACCGAACATCTTCAATATTATTTCGGGTCCGATTCCATTTGGGTCTCCAAGAGTAAGAATGAGTTTTGGGTTTGACATCAGTGCTGCGGGTATAATCGTTTTGAGCAGAACGGTTTAGCAAACCGTTCTACTCCAAATCCCATCTCTCTTGAAAAACTCTTTCTCTTATCCTTCATCTTCCGTAATTTTATTAATTTCCGCATCGGCCCACAAGCCTTCTAGATTATAAAACTTTCTTGTATCTTCAAGAAAAGTATGTACTACCACATCCACAAAATCCAGCAGCACCCAGCTTAAATTTGCATATCCTTCATAGTGCCATGGTGTTTCTTCGGCTTTTTTTGTTTCCTCTTTTATAAAATCTGAAATAGATCTTACCTGTGTATCAGACGATGCTGAACAAATTACAAAAAAATCCGTGACAGTCGTTAGTTTTCTTAGATCCATTATTACTATATCTGAACCTTTTTTTTGAAGCATCAGATCGGCAATTCCAAATGCGAGCTCTTTTGAATTCATAATATTTTTTTATTTCTTCCTTTCCAAAAATGGTTTAAGTTCATTAAAATCTTTTCCAATGACAACTGTCACGTCCAGGTATAGACTGTTGTTCATCTGCTGAATAATATTCTTCTCATTTATACCGAGCATCAAAGCCACTTTCTTTGCCTTATTCTTATCACCGACTCTGTCAATAACGAGAGTCCGTTCTATATCTTTGGATTTGTAATTTCCGATATCTACCACATCTATTCCGTTCTTCCTGAGATAATCAGTTATTCTTGTTGCAGCTCCGTTTTCATTTGTCCCGTTCTGAACGTCAAGCTGGATTGTAAGATTTGGCTGATTTGTTATAGATTTCGTTGTGTCTGTTATTTGTTTTAAATCCTTGCCCGATTTGATGGAGTTATTAATTAAGGAAAACCCGAGATACACAACAATTACCAGGAATAAAATTAAAGCTCCGTTTAAAATATAATTGAGTAAATTATTTTTCAATATAAATCTATATATAAAAAAACCGAAAGCAGTTTTTACTTTCGGTACTAAATTGAATAATATTTAAATCTTACCTTTATCTC
>JBBRTN010000472.1:0-2170 GCA_038244395.1 Ignavibacteria bacterium | reverse complement strand
TTATTGGCATCCGGATCAAGACATTTTCCGGGGAGATGAAAGAAAGAGCAATCCGCACGCTTGATATTTTTCTTTCTACACTTTTAAAAAAAAGCGGTGGAAAACTTCCGGATAATTTTGTTGTGACACTGCCTAAAGTCACCTCATCAGAACAAGTGAAGGCGCTTGTTTCTGTCTTTGAGATCCTTGAAAAAAAATTAAACTTACCTGCTTGTATTTTGAAAATGGAAATTATGATTGAGACAACACAATCTGTGTTTGACACTGATGGTAAGGCTAACATCCTATCTCTGGTCCTTGCGGCAAACGGCAGATGCAAAGCTGCGCATTTCGGTGTTTATGATTACACCGCATCCTGCGACATAACCGCTAAACTTCAATCAATGCAGCATCCCGTTTGCGATTTTGCACGGAATATGATGAAGGTTTCATTAGCCGGTACAGGAGTATGGCTGTCCGACGGTGCTACTAATATAATGCCGGTTGCAATTCATAAAGAAAAAAATCTTTCAGCTAAACAGAGAAAAGAAAATATTGAATCTGTTCACTCAGCATGGAAGCTCGCCTATGACGATATACAGCACTCTCTTGAGAATGCATTTTACCAGGGCTGGGATCTTCATCCTGCTCAGCTTCCCGCGAGATATGCAGCTGTTTATATGTTCTTTCTTGAAGGTCTTGAATCCGCATCAATTCGCTTAAAGAACTTCATCGGAAAAGCAGCGCAGGCTACACTTGTCGGTGATATATTCGATGATGCGGCAACAGGGCAGGGACTGCTGAATTATTTTCTCAGGGCTCTGAATTGCGGTGCAATCTCAGAAGCTGAGATCCTGAATACAGGACTGACTCTTGAGGAGGTGCGGGGCAAATCTTTCCTTAAAATTTTAGATAACCGAAAAAAAAAATAGATATGCTATAATGGAATGACGATATCTTTTTTATCTTTTTTATCTTTTTTATCTAATTAGTCCTTGCATTCTTTAATATACTTTGTATATTCATCCAGGAACCTGTCTCTTATTGCCATAAATTCATCAAGGTTATTGTAAGACCTGCTATCATTATGAAGATTATTGAAATAAAAATAAACTGTAATATTTTTTCCCGGAGACATAATATAAATCCCAAGTGTACTTGAAGGATTGTCAATATTATCTCTGTTAAGTCCGTAAATTTTATAGCCGTTCTTTTCAATTGCTATTGGCTCCGGGGAAGTCAGATCATCAGAGTGTGAAATTAAAAATTTCAGATTATCAAGTATTAATTCTTTGTCAGTTTTATAACTGTCTTCCTCGGATAACTCCACTTTCAAATCAAGCATTTCCGCTCCTTTGGAGTTCTTATACAGAATTTTGTAGCCGTCGGTCCTGGATACTCTTACTTCTCCGCTGTCAGTATTGAACGACCTGAACTTTTCTGAACTCTCAGGAAGCCGCTCTGTAGAAGATATCTTCAGGTCCTGCGTTCCATTGAATGTAATGAGACATTCGTCAATCTCATCTCTGGGCGGACAATTCAGATTCATTACCGCAAAAGCTATCACCGGTATTATTAAAATAAATTTGAGGTTTCGCGACATTATGTATTGAGTTAGTTATTACCAATAATTTTTTAAAACCAGACTGCAGCTTTGTCTTGTCTTACTTCTTTTTGTTTAATTTTACGCAGCCTGTTTTTACATACATTAAAATATAAATTGTAAATGAAATGTAATACACATAAGTTTTTGTAATGGCGATAAAACTTTTATATTCAAATCTGTTCAAAAAATTTCCTGAACTTGTTTTTGGCTTCAGTACAAAAACCGGAGGAGTATCGCCTGAGCCATACTGCATGAATCTTAGCGTTTCAGTTGGTGATAAGCCTGACAATGTTAGACTAAACCGTGAGATATTTTTTAATGAGCTTGGTATAAAAGAAGAGGAGATCACATTTCAAAAGCAAATTCATTCCACTATCATAAATTATTCAGCTGTACCAACATATCTTACCGAAGGATGCGATGCAATTTATACAGACAAAAAAAATAACTTCCTTGCCGTGAGTGTTGCCGACTGTATACCTGTTTTTTTATTTGATCCTGCGAAGAAAGTAGTTGCGGGGATACATTCCGGATGGAAAGGAACACAAGGGAAAATAACTTCAAAAGTAATTGATGAACTTGTAA
>JBBRTN010000471.1:0-2173 GCA_038244395.1 Ignavibacteria bacterium | reverse complement strand
TGAAAAAATTTTTCATAAAAAAAATCCACTCTATGAAATTACATACAGTGGATTCTATTTAATACTTTTTAAATTAATATTTAATCCAATTTTCCTGACCTAAATATTTTAGTCCTAAAAATATTTGTCCCTGTTATCTACAATGTCTGCGTCATTTTGCATCTTTGAAAGCCACTCTGAAACTATCGCCTGCCTTTTGGATGTGAGTAAGTTTTTCTGAATCTCAGGCGCTTTGAGCAAATAGTCCTGCTCATTGAATTCCGTGATCGAATTAACTTTTATTATATAGTATCCCTTTGTTCCTTTTATCGGTTTGGAAATCTCACCCGGCTTCATTTTAATAAGTGCTGAGCTGACACCAAAATCCTGCCCTATTACTTTAGGCTTTGAAACCGTAAAGCTGTCTACCGCATCATATGTATACTGAGGCGCAATTTCTTTAAGAGAATTTATATCGCCGTTTTTTATTTTGCCTTCCAGATCAGTTGCTATCCCTAAAAGAATCTTGTACTTCTTTTCATTTATCACCTGAGGCTTAATTAATGAAACCTTTATCGAATCAAAGTTCTGATAACCTTCCGGCTTCTTTTCCATTATTTCATAGATTCCATATCCTGTTTGTGTCTTAACAGGCTGAGTGAATGCATTAATTTTATTATCGAATATAAATTTTAATACGCCCTTGCTCGTAGTCCCCGGAACCGGTCCATCCTTATTTATATCGGGTGATAAGAGTACCTTTAAGTCACTCTGCTTTGCAAGTGAATCCATATTCTTACCTCTGCCCATATCGGAATAAAAATCTTCTGCTTTCCTCTTAACAAGCTGCTTGCTCCTGCTGCTTGGTTCAACAGACTTTACTATCTGCGCGACTTTAAATTCTTTCTTTTCTTTTCCTAATACTTTGATGATGTGAAATCCGAAACTGCTCTTCACCGGTCCTACAAGGTCACCGACATTAGCATTAAAAGATGCGTCTTCAAATTCCTTTACAGTCGCGCCTTTTCCGATCCATCCCAGGTCGCCTTTATTTTGCTTTGCAGAAGGGTCATCAGAAAGTTCAAGAGCTAGAGTATTTAAATTTTCCCCGTTCTTCACACGGCTGAAAATATCTTCGGCTTTCTTTTTTGCAGCCGCTGTATCAGTATTATTAATCTTAACCAAAATATGTTCTACATGAACATATAAATCAGGAGTCTCTTTTACATCAAGTAACTTAACCACCTGGTAACCGTCATCCCCGATAAGAATTGGAGAAATATCGCCGGGCTTTGCATTGAACAGGAATGAAGAAACATTGGGCAGGAAATTATTTGCCCGCTGAAATCCCGGATTCCAGGATGTCGTTGAATTCTCCGCAACAAGTTTAATGATTGATGAATCTTCTTCGTTTGCCGTCTGAATGCTCTTGCTCAATGTTTCCATTTGCCTCATAATATTTGCAGAGTC
Organism: Ignavibacteria bacterium; assembly: GCA_038244395.1. Classification (GTDB taxonomy): domain Bacteria; phylum Bacteroidota; class Ignavibacteria; order Tepidaquicellales; family Tepidaquicellaceae; genus JAGPCH01. The sequence continues at coordinate 724 of JBBRTN010000471.1, read as the reverse complement.
TTCGGCTGTAGCCTCATCGGGAAACTGGACGTATTTCAATTTCACACTTTCATTTTGCCTGTAATCATTTTTATTTTCATCATAATATTTTCTCAGTTCATCATCTGTTACCGCAAATTTACTGGAGTCAGTAACCGTATTCAGATCAAGCAGCACAAAATTAAAATTCGCCGATATATTATCATTCATATATTTTTCAAGAACATCGCCTTCAGAAACTACAGCGCCTTCGGTAATGACTGCCTGAAGTTTTTCAGATAATAAAGTCTCTCTCAAAAAATTTTCCACCTGTCCCCAGAATTGAGTAGCTTCCTTTGTCTTCATTCCGAGCGCCTGCTGATAAAAGGCAGTATTGAAAACTCCGGTTGAGTCCATGAAATTTTTCTTGATTGGTTCGGGAAGCGTCTCAGGTCTGTTATAAATCCAGTCCAAAACCTCTTTGTCCGAAACCTTGATTCCGTATTTTTCTATCGCCTGTTTTGAAATTGCCTGGCTTACCATGCTGTTCCACACCTGATCCCTGATCTGCGCAATTGACGCTTCGTCAAGGTCTTTACCCTGGCTCTGCTGTCTTTGCTGATCAATCTGCTGCTGAACAGAAAAAAGCTGGCGAGAACCAGCTCAAGTCCGGGGAAGACGAGAACCATTAATTTCTATCAGATCAATGATTCTTTCAGGATAGTTGATTTGCCAGGTTATGGCTATGCCAAGGTATCCAGGTCTT
>JBBRTN010000470.1:0-2181 GCA_038244395.1 Ignavibacteria bacterium | reverse complement strand
TACAATTATGATTATATAGACAATGAACTGGGAATCACATTTAATATATCACCGGGAGATATTGAAATAGCAAAGGGAGAGAAGGTAAATGTTGCCGTCAGCGTTAACTCGACTTCTGAAGATTTTAAAGCGGATGAAATTGAATTCTTCACCAAGCAAATCTCGGCTGATGGCTTTGAGCTGCTGTCGGATCCGCTGAAATTGAAGGCAGACGCGGAAGGAAATTTCAGCACAGAGATTGAAAATATTAATACAAACCTTATTTACTATACTCAATACAAAGGTGTAAAGTCTTCTGAATATAAGGTAACAGTTTTAGATTACCCGGTTGTAAAGAGTTTTGTTATTACAATTTATCCTCCGGAATTCACAGGAATTCCTTCGAAGACTCTCGCAGAAAATGAAGGTGATATTTACTGCCCTGAAGGAAGCAATGTATATTTTGATTTGAAAGCAACTAAGAATTTATCCTCTGCAGGAATTTTGCTCAATAATAATTTTATAAATTTTGATGTCAGCGGGGAAGAATCAAAAGGTTCTGTTATTTTAAAAGAAAGCGGAACATATAAATTTATTCTGAAAGATGAAAAAGGAAACTTGAATAAAAACTCCGCGCTTTACACAATAAAATTAATGAATGATGAAGCTCCGAAGATAACCATTATTGAACCTTCCGAATCAAACCATATTTTAAACGGCGATAAAGAGTTGCTGCTGAGAGCGCGAATCTCTGATGATTATGGATTTTCAAAGCTTGTTCTCGGATACAGAAAGATAAAATCAATAACAGGAAACGCCACCGCGCCGGTTTTTACTTATGAAAACATTGTCATTAAAAATTTGGGCGCTACTTCGCTTGAAGTCCCTTATATATGGAATATTTCCGCACTGGGACTGCGTTCAGGTGAAAGCGCTGAATATTTTATGGAAGTTACTGACAACACGGGAAAGTCAACCCGCTCGGACATTAGAACAATTCAGTATAAATCATTAACTGAGCTCTTAAAGAAAAACGAGAATCTCACAAAAGAACTTAAGACTGATCTTAAGTCTGTGTTTGATCAGGCTGAGGAAATCCAGAAAGAAATGGAAGATTTAAAAAAGGAAGCGCAAAAAAATGAAGAACTCGGATTAAATGAGGAAAGGAGAAAGCAGATTGAAAATAAGCTGAATGATTTTCAAAAGAATATGAACTCGACTCAAAACAAGCTCGAGGAAAATATGAATGAGATGCAGCAAAAAAATATGCTCAATCAGAAGACACTTGATCAGTATATGGAATTGCAGAAGATGTTTAATAAAATCAATACGCCTGAGCTGCAGAAGATGCTAGATAAGCTCCGCGAAGCATTAAAGAAAAACAACCCGGACGAACTCAAAGACGCACTGAAAAATTTCAAATTCGATGAAGAGGCATTTAAGAAATATATGGAAAAGGCAATGGAGCTGCTCAAGAAGATTGAGAATATGCAGAAGTTCGGCGAGCTGGCACAAAAGCTTGATGACATTACAAAAAAACAGGAAGACCTGAAAAAGGAAACGGAGCCATCCGATAAGAATAATCAAGATAAGATGAATGAGCTCTCCGATAAACAAAAAGATGTAAAGGAGCAGACGCAGGAATTTAAAGATGAACTGAAAAAACTGATAGATGAAATAAATAAAATGCAGGAGCAGATGAGCCCGGAAGATCTTGAAAATTTACAGAAGCAAATGCAGCAAAAAAATACCGAGAATAAGATGCAGAAGTCAAGTGACCAGCTACAGAAGAGCCAGAAAGAAAATTCAGAGCAGACTCAGGAAGATATTATGAAAGATCTTAATGAGATGAATCAAAATATGAAGGACGCTCTTTCTAAGATGATGGATTCACAGGATACGAAGCAAAAACTAATTGATAAGCTGAAAGAAATTAAAAAGCAGCTGGAAGAACTTAGCAAGAGGCAGCAGGAATTACGGGATAAAACAGATGAGCTTAATCAATCGGAAAAAAATGAATTTAAGGAAAATCAGAAACAGCAGGGAACACTGCAGAGTCAGCTCTCGCAGACAATAGATAATCTTATGAATACTACAAAAATGGGAATGCAAATGACGCCGGAAATGGGTAAGGAGTTAGGAAACGCTTTCAATAAAATGGATCAGGCGGGAAAAGAACTCGGTGATGAAAAAAAAGATAAT
>JBBRTN010000469.1:0-2181 GCA_038244395.1 Ignavibacteria bacterium | reverse complement strand
TTGTCGCTACATTTGTTTCTGTAATTCCGAGAATTTCTGAAATTTCCTTATAATTTTTTTCCTCGAGATAAAGTATCATAAGAGCCCTGTCCAGTTCATTCAGTTCGTTGATGAAACCCTGGAGAAGACTGAAGTTTTTTGCCTCTTCACCTGAGGAATCTTCTTCACTTATTACTTCGATAAGCTGTCCGTCTATTGAAACTGTCTCTCTTGATTTTTTTTCCTTACGGTAAAATGAAATCGCAACATTCAGAGCAACGCGGTACAACCATGTAGAAAATTTATATCCGGAGTCGAAATTCTGAAATGACTTCCACAGCTGATATACAATCTCCTGTCCAAGGTCTTCGCGGTCATTTTTATTTTTACAATAAGAGTTGCAGATTTTAAATATAATTTTTCTGTTTTCCTGTAAAAGATTTAAAAACTCTTCTCTCGTATTTTGTTTGTTTGGCAAAGTCAGTTAATTTTCTCTAAACTATTATTCGCAGGCAGGTTCGGAAAATCACAAATCGAAAAGAATTATTTTTCATTTTATTATTACTTTTATTTTTAACCTTAAATCCGGTTTCATATAAGCAGCTCCGGCGAAACTATTATTCCGTCTTCGTCACAGTAAACAAATTCACCCGGAATAAAATCTATACCGGCAAAATGTACGATGACATTTTCCTGACCTTCACCTATTTTGGCGCTTTTCAGGGGATTTGTGTTTAATGCCATTATTCCTGTATCGAGAACTGCAAGAGCCTCCGAATCACGAATGCAACCTGCAATGATAATTCCGTTCCACAGGTTCTTAACGGAAATTCCTGCCATTATATCACCGAGCAGAGCGCATCTCAAAGAACTTGCTCCGTCCACTATCAGCACTTTGCCTTCTCCGTCTTGCTCAATTGCCTTTTTTACAAGCGGATTATCTTCAAAGCATTTCACAGTCTGAATCAGTCCGTAGAATTTCTTTCTTCCTCCGTAATTCTTTAATCCGGACGGCTTTGCGATTTTTATTTTATCCAAATATTCGTCGCAGAGGTCGCTTGTACTAAACTTTTTTAAATTATTCATTTTCCATTTTTGAATTAACTTAATAAAATTTTCTTGCAATTAAAATAATATTAAGATATTTTGCCTTGGCTTATGATCGTTTATAATATGCTTATCAATATTCCAATTATCAATTTATAATTTTTAAAATTAAAAATTTATACAATGCTTCAGACTTTTGATGAAAGAAATAAAGACATTAACATTTTCATAGGCGGAAAACTTTATCCAAGAAATAATGCTAAAGTTTCCGTTTTCGATAGTTCAGTTCAGGGAGGAGATGCTGTGTGGGAGGGACTTAGAGTTTATAACGGAAGAATATTCTGCTTCGGAGAGCACATAAAAAGATTACAGCAATCCGCCAGGACAATGATGTTTACTGACATTCCTTCCTATGATTATATTAAGGAAGCTGTAATTGACACGCTGCGTTCAAACGGAATGCGTGATGATACTCATATCCGGCTGACTCTGACAAGAGGTGAGAAAATTACTTCCGGTATGGACCCGCGGTTAAATCAAAAAGGTTCATGCCTGATTGTGTTGGCTGAATGGAAAAGCCCGGTTTATAATAATCAGTCAGGAATAAAATTAATTACATCACACATCAGACGAAACTCTCCTCAGAGTCTCGACTCTAAAATCCATCATAATAATTTAATCAATAATATACTCGCAAAGATTGAAGCTAATTATTGCAATGCAGATGATGCGCTCATGCTGGATACGTACGGCTTTGTTTCTGAGACCAATGCTACAAACATTTTTCTCGCAAAGGACGGAGAGCTTCATACTCCTAATGCGGATTGCTGCCTGCCCGGAATAACAAGGGGACTGGTAATAAACATTGCGCGCGAACTTAATATAGGCTGCAGGGAAAGAAATATTTCAGTGTCGGAATTTTATAATGCAGATGAAGTTTTTACCACAGGCACGATGGGAGAATTGACTCCTGTAAAGGAAATTGACGGAAGAAAAATTGAAAACAGAATTAATCATAATATTCTCAATCCGATTTTAAAAAGATTTAAAGAGAAGACTCAAACCGAAGGTGAGAGTCTTCCTCTTTAATCAATCTTCTTTATAATACTCGGCTTTGAGATGAGTCTGCCGATCAGTACTGCCAGATATAGAGGA
>JBBRTN010000468.1:0-2183 GCA_038244395.1 Ignavibacteria bacterium | reverse complement strand
TTCCAAATGACGGGTTTGTAAAAGTTACTTTATTCGATAATAGCGGTAAGGAAATATTAACTTTGATAAACGGGTATCAGACTTCAGGTTATCAGACTGCAGAAATTAACGGGACTATGCTTTCAAGCGGAGTTTATTTTTACAGGATTGATTTCAACAGTAATGGGAAATTAATTTCTTATACAAAGAAGATGATGCTTGTTAAATAAATTTTTTTAAAAATTAAGAAATAATTAAAAAGCCGGTCACCCGAACGGCTTTTTCTTTTATTAATAAAATGTTGTTACGGAATTCACATAAGTTTGCTGAATTATATAAAGCACAATGTAAAAATAAAAAAATCCCGGTGGAAAAATTCCATCGGGACATTTTTTTGCGGAAGAGGAGAGATTCGAACTCTCGGTACAGTTTAACCCGTACGACGGTTTAGCAAACCGTTGGTTTCAGCCACTCACCCACCCTTCCGGTTCTCAGCTGATTTTTTTATCGAAACAAATATATTGTTTTACATCTGTGATTTCAAGCTTTTTAAAACTTCCCTTATAATTTCTATATTTTCCTTCAAACCGATTTCACTGAAAAAAAGAGTATGATAGTGTGGAAATTTGGTATGAACTTTTAAAAGATAATTTTACTTAATTGAAATAATATCATTATATACTACAAATATCATAAAGGCCAGCAGTAAAGCAAATCCGACATTCTGAATTACTACCTGCACCTTGTAAGGCACCGGTTTCCTTACGATTGCTTCATACAAAAGCATCATAAAATGTCCGCCGTCAAGTGCAGGAAACGGCATAATGTTTATTACTCCAAGAGATATCGAAAGTAATGCCAGAAATCCGAGAAATGTGTAAATTCCTCCCTCGGCTGATTGTGCTGAAGCCTGCGCAATTTTTATCGGACCTCCGATAGCTTTTTTGAAAGGCACATCACCTTTAATTATTTTTGATATTGTTTTAAAAAATAATTCTATTCCGAAATGATACATGTCATAAGCTGCTTTCGGAACTGCTGTCAGTGCATTGTACCTGATTTCTTTTACCGGTCCCGTGTATTTTGAAGAGATCAATACGCCAATTGTGGAATCCGATGATGGCGTGATGCTGCAATTCATTTCTACAGAGTTCCTTGTCCATTTTAATTGATTTTCACTAGATGAATTTTGATGGATGAGGTCTGTAAACTGCTGAGGATTCTGTATTTTTATTCCGTTCATTTCTGTAACAATGTCACCCTTCTGCAGTCCGCATTTCTCAGCTGGCTTATCAGGCAGGACTTCCGAAATTTCCGGAATCATGTTCTCTGAAAAAATACCAAAGCTCTTCTCAATCAAAGATCCGATTTTGTCTTTCGGAATAATAACAATTGCATCCTTACCGTCACGGTTTACGGTAAATGTTAATGATTCTCCCAGGTCATCTATATATAATTTTGTCTGAACGTCTTCCCATGAATTTACCTGAACATTATTTATAGAAATTATCTTGTCGCCGGCTTTTAAGTCCGAATTTTTGGCAGGTGAATTTTGAGCAATGTATCCTATGGTTGTAGTATCTGTAAGTGTTTTTCCTTTTATCAATGTAAGGAAATAAAATATTAAGAAAGCCAGAAGAAAGTTCATGATGACTCCGGCTGTAATAACAATCATTCTTTTCCAGACAGGCTTTGCCCTGTATTCCCACGGCATCGGCTCCTTGTTAATAAATTCTTTATCCATACTTTCATCTATCATTCCGGAAACCTTGACATAACCGCCGATAGGAAATGCACAAATTCTGTAATCCGTCTGGTCACCTAATTCAACTTCCTCATTTAATTTTCCGAAAGTGAAACCGTTTATTTTATTGTATCCAAAAAGTCTGTATCCGATCCCCAAAGCAAAGACTTCCGATCTCATACCTGTTAATCGGGCGGCTATAAAGTGCCCGAATTCATGGATGAAAACAAGAATCCCTATGACGATTAAAAAGTAAAATATTGTGTTTAATAATTCCATTTGATTTTCCTGAGTTCTAAGTTCTGATTCCTAATTTAATTTAATTTAAAATTTATATACAAAAGTTTGAAGTTAAAAATTAACCTCAGCAGATTTTTATCAAGTGTAGCTGCTGAATATTTCATTTCTTGTGAGCCTGTCTGTTTCTATAATGTCTTCTAAAGTAAAGTCGCTTTTCATG
>JBBRTN010000467.1:0-2187 GCA_038244395.1 Ignavibacteria bacterium | reverse complement strand
TTTATTTAATTCTAACTTTAAAATTGCTTCAAACTTAAAATATCAGCTTTCCTCGGATTGGTATTATTCAACATTAAAAGATTCTGTTTCAACTGAGGATACATTTATTTCCAGGAAAGATTCTCTGAACCGCATAAAATTATCCAAAGCGGAAAAGTATTATGAAAAATGCATAGAGCTGAAGCCGGATACGTTTGTTGTTTACCAGGATTTACTTGATATGTACGTATTCACGGACAACTTTCAAAAGGCGGAAGATTTATATAAAAGCATTCGGGTAAAATTTGACTCCGACAGCCTGCTGAATCTGCTGTCATCAAATCTGGCATCCGCATACTCCACTTCAAAGGATTATAAAAAGGCAATACAGTTTTATGATAAGATGTTGCAGCAGGATACGACCCAGTACTATATTCATTACCAGCTCGGCGCTATCTATAGCCAGATGGGAGATTATAAAAAATCCGTCCGGGAATATAAGGATATCATAAGATTAGATTCGAATTATACCGATGCGTATATTCAGATTGGAAAAATTTATTATGAGCAGTATAAAAATATCAGACGCGCGAAAAAATATTTACAGGCTGCATATGAAAAAGAATTATATTCAACGGGATATTCGACTACAAATCCGGACGTAAATTATTATCTCGGGATGATTGCCGTTAAAGAGGGAAGAAAATTTGACGCCATACTTGCATACATGGATCTGAAAAATTCCTACTCGGAGGATAACAAGATGTATGACAAAAGACTTGAACTGTACAAGGCAATACAGGCAATGGATGAATAATCCTTTCTTGAAATAAAAATAATGAATTAATTTTATAAACTTTGCAAAGATAAATTTACTGATGACTGCTGAAGCTACTGTTTACGGAGCCGGACCGGAGCTAAAGTACAAGCCGGTTGTAGTGACGAGATATCAGCCGATGGAAAGGAAATATTAATTAAATACAAATGCGCGGTAAATTAAGCACGGCTATTATTGTGTTCATATTTTTATTATGCAATTATGATCTTTCTTTTGCACAGTTCGAAAATTTAAATATTGAAAATTTAAATATTGAGCTCGGTGAATTCTTGTTTAAGACAAGCTATGAGACGTCAGCATATACCACAACTTTAAAAATATTTAAAGGAGAGAAAGAAATATATAAAAAAGTTTCGGATGATAAGATCACCGGCATTTCGGAATATGATTTAAACAATGACGGGAAACTGGAAATATTAATAGACAGATATACAGGCTGAGCACACTGCTGTAACATACCTGTGGCTGCGGGAATTTCAGATGAGAGCTTTAATATTTTAGATTCGATTTACTGGGGAAATTCGTATTATTCGATTCGTGATTTAAACAATGACGGGAGAAAGGAAATACTCGGGGCTAATGATATGTTTGCTTATGCCTTTACAAATTTTGCGCAGTCTGAATTTAATGTTATGATATATGATTTTTAAAATGATAAGTTTGCAGATGTGACCGGCAGCTTTCCGAAAATTATAGAAGAGGATATTGATACACATATTGAAGAGCTGAAACAGTATATAAAAGATGAAAATTTTAAGTGTCCTGAAAATGATACTACAGATACATTCAACACTGATGCAGGCGCAGTCAAGGCAATACTGGCTCCGATAGTTGCAGACTATTATAATCTGGGCGATATTGAAAAAGGCTATACTTTTGTAGAACTGATTTATAAATGTCCTGATAAGGATAAGTTCATACGGACATTGCAAAACGATTACAAACTGAAATAAAAATTATAATTATTGTTAACTTATGGATGTTCAGTTAAAAATTTTAAGATTCAATCCCGAGCAGGACAAAGAACCTCACTTCCAGGATTTCAATGTAAAAAATGTCAGCGCAGACTGGAGATTGCTTGATGTACTTCATGAAATAAAATGGAATTATGACGGGACGCTTACCTTCAGAAGATCATGTGCTCATGGGATTTGCGGGATATAAATATCACATGGCATTTGTCCCAGCTTAAGAGAAGAATATCCGGAAGAGAAATGTGAAATTTAATTATCAATTATTAATTATCAATTATCAATAGTCAAGTGTGAATATTTTAAAAATCAATTCCTAAGAGAGTAGACAATTATATTTGTCCCCATCTTAAAAGATTCTTCTTTCTTTTCCGGCGGGTCCTGATGTTCCTTTGTATC
>JBBRTN010000466.1:0-2193 GCA_038244395.1 Ignavibacteria bacterium | reverse complement strand
ATTGGAAGAAGTGCAGGTCGAATCTTCGAAGATCGTATCCCGGCAAATTGGGCATGTCGATCACAAGAAGACCAGGAGGACTATGGAATTGACGGTGAAATAGAAATCATCGATTCTGCCGACCACGCTACCGGTTTTATTTTTAAGGTTCAAATCAAAGGTCAGGAAACAGTAACCATTATCAACAATGGCGAAATTGTGTCGTACAGCCTTTCGGTTGAACGACTGAAATATTATATGCGTCAAATTGAGATTCCAATTATCTTAATTGTAGTTGACGTATCTAAGAAGCGGGTCTTTTGGCAAAGCTTACAGGATGATGCAGAAATTAATAAAATCTTGGAAGCCGCCCTTGAGAATAATCAAGATACCGCAACGATACATATACCTACCTCAAAAACTCTGCCGGAGAAGTCCGATAAATTGCTGGAAGCGGTTGCCGCAAATATGAACTGGTTAAGAGCAAATGCCCTTAGTCGAATGACGCAGCCGATCCAAGATTTTATTAAAAAATCCCCGACTGATCGATTATATGAATTGCGGGAAAAAACTAAGATTCTTAATTTTCATTTATTTACTGAAGACTTTGAACGACTTTATTCGGAAGGAAAATATGATGAGCTCTTTTCAGTTGCTAAAGATGTAATACACTCAGCTACTGAAAAAATAGAAACGCGTTTTTATGCCGGGATGTATATTGATAAGGTTTATCTCCAAAAAACTGATCCATCGTCGGAGGAGTATCAAGAGCTCTGTTTTGGGTTACATCAATATCTCCTTGAAATTTTAAGGAGGGGTAAAGGTCCATCAAGTTTCAGGAGATATACTATTTTTCTTCTCAGAAGCATTATTCTAAAGCTTGTCGTAAAACAGGATTTTCATTACTTTGAAACTTCAAAGATAACGGAAGATGATGCTTTAGTTAAATGGTTTCTTGCGGAGCCTCGTTTACAGATCAGTCTCAAAGCATCAAGATACGTTCTAAAAGTAATTGATCTAGTAAATCGGATCATCTTATCAGGCGATAGTTTAATTTTGAACACCTTTCCGCGGGCGGCAGCGACAATGTCTCTGTTTGCTCACAGGCTCTGGTTGGAGGGCAAAAATGAACAAGCAGAGGTTCTTTATTCATGGATTAAATACTGCATCGATTTTTGTTTAAGCTTAGCGAAAAGCACAAAACAGGAAGAAGTTTTTGCCAGTTTTGTCATCCAAAATGCGTTCTTTAGATTGGAACCTGAAGAGGCTGAAAAATATATAGCTGAATCATTGAAATTAGCAAAAGAGATAGTAGATGAAAACAGAAGAAATTTTGTAATTGAAGGAATTAAGAGGAAAGTAGATGATGAGGATCCATCTCCAGAACTTGAGATAAAATATTTTAGAGAAAGAGCGAAAGCGCTTGGCGTTGACCTGGATAACCCTGAAGATAAAATATCAAGCGTTATCCTTCAAGGACTAAAGGATTATAACCCGGAAAGGGTCCTGAAAGACTGTAAACATCTTTTAGTCTTTCCTTCAAGGGCACAGGGAATACCGGCAAGAATGCTTGGCTTAACCTCAGCAGCATCCAAATGGGTTCATTGTTTAAAGTTAGGGCACGCAATGGGGGATGGAGTTTGGACGATATTTACGGATTATCAATTCCTGAGTTTGGATTCAAAAATAGTTATTGTCAAAACTGCGAACATAGAAGCCCCAGGGAAGAAAATTGGAAATGGTCGAGCAAATGGCAAGATGAACAAATTGAAAATCATAGGGAAATTATCATTAAAATTGATTCCGCGTTGGCCTAACAAAAATTTGTTCCTTTTAGAACTTTTAGGAATCGATTTTCAGGTGAAATTATGCTAGAAATATACTCGCGTCTGATAATAATAAAGATAGGATAAATCTTATTAGGTTAAATAAAGGGTTAAGAGGTTAAGCATCGCTTGAAGTTTTTTTCTTATTTATTATCAACGACTTATAGAACCACCCCTCAAGGTCAGAACTATGTATTTGTTAACTTTTTAGCTTCTTTTTAGACTGTTTTCGATGGCTTTTAAGTGAGAATTTCTCCTCCTCAATATCAGAACTACGTATGCTCAATGTCAGAACTATGTATTTTGGGACCCAATCAATGTCAGAACTATGCATTCTCAAGGTCAGAACTAGCTATTTTAATGAAAATTCTGTGGAAAACTGTTCGCT
>JBBRTN010000465.1:0-2193 GCA_038244395.1 Ignavibacteria bacterium | reverse complement strand
GAGGAAGTTGCAAACCTGAATTTTGTAAATGTAATGGAAGAGACGAGTAAAGTCGAGTTTACAAAAAAGCAGAAGGAAATTCTGATAAGAGGCGCAAGTGAAAGAGAGCTCGTGGATTCCGGACTTGAAGAAACAATGATGTCAGCGTATCAGCAAATAAGGGAAATACAAAAGCGGAATCCTAAAATTGATTCTTTAAGGACAGCGGCTTTCATCTGCTCCATTGATAAAATTGCTGTCACCTATGAAAATCTTGGAGTATTTCCTTAAAAAGAATTAAGGGAATAAATTGATTGTAATTTCATGTATTAATTTTTGAACAACGTAATAAAAAAAGCAGGAATTAAAAATAACTCCTGCTTTATAATAATAACTTTAAAAAATTTTTATTGCATGTTTGTGTCGATATCACATGAGAACCTTATTGCTTTTTGCGGTGCGTCAGGGTCATTTGTGAAAACTAAAATTTGTTTTTCCTGCCTTCCCTGTCTTCCCTGTGTATTAAATGTAACTTTAATTTCACCGCTTTCTCCTTTTGAATATTCATTCTTTCCGTCTGTTGTCGCGCCTGTACAACCGCATGACGGCTGAACCTTTTCGATAATCAAAGGTGATTTTCCCTTGTTAGAAAATTTATAAGTATATTCGAGCTGAGGTCCCTGCGGCACTTTGCCAAAATCATGGTCTTCTTCCTCGAAAACTATTTTTGATGAACTTACTGATGCTGCAATTTTGGAATTGTTCATCAGAAAAAACACTACCGCAGATATGACAAGCATTCCTAATATAAAGTAGCTTGTCTTTGCTGCTTTTGAATTAAAAAAATTACTCATTGTTGATTCTCCTTGTTGATTTTAATTTTTGAGTTAATATAAATTGTTATTGATGAAATTAAAAGTAAAATATCTTCCGCTATTCTCCATAAAATATCACTCTTTTGCCCCGAATTTTCAAGTGAAAAACATGCACAATTAATATCCAGTCCTTTTGCATAAGCCTGTGACAAGGATATAATAAACATAATTAAAAGTACTGAAATCATAAATGAACTTCCTCGTTTGAAAATCCCCGCTAATAAGAGTAATCCCGAAAATAATTCTATGTAAGGAATTACAATTGCAAAAATATTTATGAAAAATTCTGGAAGAAATTGATAATTGTAAATTGCCTTTGAAAAGGCTTCCTGATTAAAGAGCTTATCAAACGAAGCGTAAACGAAAATCCCTCCTACTATTAATCTTAATACTAAAAGAGAATACCTGTTGGAAAATAAGCTCATGGTTTAAATTTTATTTTTCCGTCGGATAACCTGATTTGCTCCAGTCCTTATATCCGCCGAGATAAATTTTGATATCGTTATATCCTGCTTTTGCCATTTCATAAGCGTTGTCAATACTTATTTCACACGAATCGCTGCTGCAGTAAGAGACAATCAGCTGCTCCTTTTTTATATCTTTCATTATATCCTGCTTCTCTTCCTTCGTCTTATCCTTGAAGATTTTGTAATCAATGTTCAATGCGCCTTTGATATGTCCCTGCTGATATTCGGCGGGTATTCTTCCGTCAACGAATATAGCTCCTTCATCGAACAGCTGCTTTGCCGTAGCTAATGGTATGTTTACAGGCTGGTAAAATCCCTGTTTGTCAAGCTTTCCTCTCTGCTTGTGAAAATCAACATCGGAAACCTTTGTACTGTCAATTGCAAATCTTCCGCTGTCATCCCTTATCAATGCAATTCCTTTCGGGCTGAGTGCATTAGCAATTAATCCGATCACAATACTTAAAAATAAAATTATAAATGCTTCTTTGATTGTTTTTTTCATAAAATAATTTTTAATACGGTAAATATTTTTTTGTAAATACCCAAACGGGTTAGCTTATTCGAACAAACTATTTTCCATTTTCGGTTTTCTTTTTCCTGAAATTCCAAGGTGCTTGTAGGCAAGATTAGTGGCTTCCCTGCCTTTAGGTGTGCGTTTGATAAAACCTTCTATCATAAGAAATGGTTCATACACATCTTCTATAGTGCCCGGGTCTTCTCCTGTCGAAGCAGCTATCGTTGAAAGACCGACGGGTCCGCCGTTATATTTCAGGATTATTGTCTCGAGAATTTTCTTGTCCATTTTATCGAGACCGAATTCATCTACATCCAGAGAAGTCAATGCAAAGTCTGCAATCTCTTTTGAAATGCTT
>JBBRTN010000464.1:0-2195 GCA_038244395.1 Ignavibacteria bacterium | reverse complement strand
CTTCATCAATTTTGCCCAGTGAACGCAGCGTTCTTCCCACAGACCATTTAGCAATTATTAATCCTTTCCCGGAATTTCTTTCAGTATGCCAGCTGACATTTTTTTTAAAAAGTTCAAGCGCTTTATCGTACTCTTTATTATCATGATAATTCCATGCAGTATTATTATAAAGCGACCCAAGCCAGCCCCTTGCTCTGTCATCATCTGATTTCTCCGAATGCGCCATGGCAAGCTCGTTCCATCTCTGAGATTCAATATAGGGTTCAATGATTCCCATCATGTGAGCTGCATCTACTGCATAAAAATCTTCTTTTAACTTTACCGAAAGTTCATATGCTTTCAGAAACAACTCTCTCGCTTTTTCTTTTTGCCTGGAAGAATTAAATGTTCTGCCTCTCTCAAGAAGATACCTTATAACTGGGAGATCAGGCTCACCGGATAATCCTGTTTCGATTTCGTCAAGAATTTTATGGGCATCTTCAAATTTCATCTGAAGTCCCAGAGTTCTTGCAATTTGCGTGAGCAGCTGGAGATATGCGGAATTATTTTTTGAATCTTTTACTGAAGGTAGAATTTCTTTGAATTTTTTTTCCGTCTCTCCCGGATTATTATAATCCCAGAGCTTATCAAATTCGAAAATATTGATTTTATCAGTTTGAATCATGCTGATCGTTTATTATGGATTTCATCTCTATAAAGTGAAGTTGAAGCAAAATAAACTAACTGATTCAAAAATTCAATTAAAAGCAGTATGCAAGCCCAAATACCAGTATAAAGTTTGAATTTAAATTCTCTCTCTTCATTGAAATTTTCTTTCTTGTTTCTTTTTCAGATAAAAAAATTATCTTGTTACATTTTGAATACTTCTGCTTGTGTTTGATGCTATCCAGAACAATAGCGTAAATGCGGAAATGAAGTATGGGAAGATTCCGTAAAGTGTATCCGAATTGGAGTGCGAATGTCTGTCAACTGCCGTAAACACTGTAACACAAAAGACTACAGTCATAAGAGAGATGATCACTCCGGCCGTAGATACAGGAATATATATCCAGCCTTTTTTTTTGAACCATTGAAATTTCATCTGAGTTTTTATTTTAATTTTAGTTTTAGTTAAGTTAACTTTCAGCCATCCGGACAGAATGAAAAAATTTTATATAAATTGTATTTTCTGCTAAGATTTTTTAATTAACTCTTCAAGGGCGTTAAGATGATTAGTAAATGCTTTCCTTCCCGACTCTGATGCGGAATAAGCTGTATTTGTTTTTTTACCGATTATTTTCTTTTTGATTTTTATGTACTTATTCTTTTCTAAAGATGTAATATGACTGGCCAGATTTCCGTCAGTTACATTAAGCATTTGCTTTAAAGTATTGAAATCGGCAAAATCATTTACTATAAGAATTGACATAACGCCTAATCTGATTCTGCTTTCGAGTACCTTGTCAAGTCTTTCGATTATATCTTTCAAGCGTCAGCCCTTTTCATATTTTATGTAGACAAAAATCCCGTATATAATGTGAAGTAAACCGAAACCCGTGACCCAGATAAGAAGCGGATAGACCGTCACGAAGGATGAGAAAAATCCAAGGCAGATTTCAAGAATTCCAAGCTGTGCAATTTCGTTGAATGTAAATTTGCTTACATTTATTAATGCTAACCCGTAAAATATAAGCATGGAACCTACTATTAAAAAATAAATCCCGTAGTAAAAAAGTATTAAACAGAAAATTCCGCCGGTTAAGAGAAAGATGAAATGATTTATAAATACTCTTTTCGCCATACTGTCCCAAAAAATCAGATTTTTCTTTTTCGCGTTTTTATATGAGAAAATTATTACAAGCATTAGTGCAATGATAAAGACTAAAACCGCCATCACAATGATAAATGGAGAATTACCCGTTCCCTGGCCGCTGTTACTGAGCATTATCCCCCCGGACTGTTCAAAAAAACCTATATTAAATTTTATGCTGACAGCCAGTGATCCCGCAAATGCAGATATGCCTGCAGCTATCCCGGATATTCCGCTCAGAGAGACGAATTTAGATGAACGCTCCATCAGTATTTTTATTTCATTGACGGTCGATAATTGTTCTTTACTATTTTTCATTGGGCATAATAAATTAGAAAGTACTTTGTATTACAAAGTTAAGGTGAAAATAAAAATTTGTCAATGCAAACTTCAGCGAACCTTTATT
>JBBRTN010000463.1:0-2196 GCA_038244395.1 Ignavibacteria bacterium | reverse complement strand
GAATAGTTGGAGTGATAGGCGCTAACGGTACCGGAAAGACAACACTATTCAGAATGATACTCGGGAGTGAGAAGCCTGACACAGGAAAATTTGAAGTTGGTGATACTGTAAAGATCGCATATGTTGATCAGGCGCATACGGACATTGACCCCGAGAAAACTGTATGGGAAGTAATATCCGAAGGTAATGAATTTATAAGTCTCGAAGGAAAACAATTTAATTCCAGAGCTTACGTTGCGAGATTTAATTTCAGCGGGGCAGACCAGGGAAAAACAGTAAGCATGCTTTCCGGAGGTGAAAGAAACCGGCTTCATCTTGCGCTGACACTTAAGTCGGAAGCTAATGTTCTTTTGCTTGATGAACCGACGAATGATATTGATGTCAATACACTGCGCGCTCTTGAAGAAGGTTTGGAAAATTTTGCAGGATGCGCAGTAGTGATTTCCCATGACAGGTGGTTTCTCGACAGGATAGCAACACATATACTTGCATTTGAAGGAGATTCAAATGTTGAATTTTTTGAAGGAGGCTATTCCGAGTTTGAAGAATATAAAAAGAAAAAATACGGAAATGTAGAACCAAAGAGAGTGAGATACAGAAAGCTTGTTAATTAAGATTTTAAGTTTGATGCAGATTGATTTCACAAATCGTAAATCTTCAGTTTGATTTAATAACACATTTACATTAATTTTAATCCGGACTTTCATTAAAAAAAAGTTGAGATGAAATTAATCAAATGTATGCTTGATTTTATTTTTCCGCCTGCCTCCATTATCACCGGACAAAGTTTAAATGAAGACAATTCCAATCAATATATAAGTGACGATGAAATAAATTTGATTTCACGCGTTTCATATTCTGATTTAGAAGACTTAAGGAATAAAATAATTGCTGACCATTCGTTTAGCCTGTTTGCTTTCAGAGAAGGAGATGAGTTTTCGAAATTGATTTACGGACTGAAGTACGGGGGCATGAAACGGCTTGGAGCATGGCTCGGGAGGTTGTTTGGAAATGAGCTTGAAAAATATTCAAGGGAAAATAATCTTTCTGAATTTGATTTAATAATACCTGTCCCTTTATTTAAGACCAAGCTAAGAGAAAGAGGTTATAACCAGTCGGATTTTATTTGCAAGGGTGTTAATGAAATATTCAGAATTAATTTCATACCGGATCTGGTTAAGAGAATCCGTCATACCTCCACACAGACAAAGTTAAGCCGTGAAGAAAGAATCAGGAATATGAAAGATGCATTTGAAATAAATAAGAAATATGAAAATGAAATTATTGGTAAGAATATAATTCTGATAGATGATGTTGTAACAACCGGCTCAACGATGAATGAGGTAATAAAAATTCTGAAGGAGAATCAGTGCGGGGAAGTGTTGGCGGGCTGCCTTGCAATGGCGAGATAAAATACAAACCTGCATAATTCTAATTTGTAACTATAACTCAAAAATTTTTGAGCGCTCCAGTCAAAGCAAGAATATCCGGTTCATTATTGAAAATATGAGCTGCAAGCCTTAGAAATCCTTCCCTGAGTGCGATAAAAATATTTTGCTCTTCGAGATACTTCTGAACCGAATCATTTTTAGCTTTGTCTTTATTACTGAATATCAGAATGTTTGAGCGGTGAGCAGGTTCAAGGTTTGATTCAATTATAAAATCACTGTCTTTCATTTTTTCTATAAACAAGTCCTGAAGTTTTAAAATGTGCTGAAAAATATTTTCCAGACCAAGAAGTAAAAACAATTCAATAGAAGATTCCATTCCTATCATTCCCAAAGTATTCGGAGTTGAGTTTTCATAGGCTCCGCCGTCCTTCCTGAAATTTAATTTGTAATTAAGAAAGTTTGTGAAATCATAATCCACGCTGGAGGTAGCAACATATGTAGGGGAAACATTATCTCTGATATCCGGAGAAATATAGGCAAACCCAATACCTGCGGGAGCCATCATCCATTTCTGAGAGCCGGCAGAGAAAAAATCAATTCCAAGTTCTTTCACATTCAGCGGGCAAGCCCCGGTGCTTTGTATGGCGTCAACAACAAAGTAACAATCATTTTCCGTGCATATTTTACTTATTGATTTGAGGTCATTACGAAAGCCAAGGAATTCAACTGAACTTATTGTGAGGACCTTAACTTTATTTTCTTTAATTACTTTTTCAATGTCTTCAAGTTTTATCTGCCCGTTACT
>JBBRTN010000462.1:0-2199 GCA_038244395.1 Ignavibacteria bacterium | reverse complement strand
TCCGGCTTTTGTATAAAATCTATGAAGTCGCCGCCGACTTCTTTGGCTGTTTCATAGTGAATTGCAATTTCAAAATCAGTATCATCGGGGGGCTGCTGAGGGATCAGACTGGTCTGCACGTCCCTTGCGACTTCGAGCTCATCACGCGCTGTAAGCCTGTCAGCAACTTCGAAAATAAATAAAAGATTTACTACTATGAATGCCAGTATTGCGTAATTCCAGATGCCCTGAACTACTGCGGCAAAAAACAGGATTATTATTATCGTATAGATTATTCTGATTACCGGCGCAAGTTTTCTAAGAAATGCAACTGCAAGATTTTTGGAAAATGAAATTACATCCATGAACTTGCTTTTATTTTCAGGATGCTTATCCATGTTCCTCACGTAATACTGATATCGCAAAGGAGCGTCACGCCTGAAGACACGGTCGAAATCATTTGAAGTCAGATCTTTTGTATAGAAGTCATAGACTTTTTTAAATATGCTTTCCTTCTGCAATTTAATGAAATTAATTTTTGATTCGAAAAACTATACGGCTATAAATATTATATGTTATAATTTATATATTAATATAGAAAAGTATTTTTGAAATATATGTTGATATTATTTTACCAGAAAAGATTTGGGTAATTCTGAACATTGACATTAACAAAAAATACAAAATCAAAATACAAAAAAGTGAAATAAGTAAATTTTTCCTTATAATCTAAAAGGTTAACTTACATCAACTTTAAAAATTAAGATGAAAGATTTCGAGAAAATTTTTGCAGATTCAGGAAACAAGATAGTAGTTTTAATAAACCGCGTGTCAGACCCTTCGATGTGGGTGTTAAGCATCTATAAAAAAATCTTATTCTTCAGGAAGAAAATAGCATCCTACTGGTTTAATGACCGGGAAGGCGCAGAAAAATTCGCGCTGGACTATATTAAGGCAAATACTTAGGAATTCTAAATCAGCACTATACTCACAAATTATTCCGTTTAAGAGAAACCCCCATCAATTTTCAAGAACTAACTGTAATAACTGTAATCATTACATCAGAAAAATTTTGACTTTCTAAACGGCAACTAATAAATTAACTTGTAATCAAATTTTTGTGAATGAGTAAATGATTACATTTAAAGCCGACCTACATATGCACACCAATTATTCCGATGGTAAATTATCCCCGGTTCAACTGATAGACCTTTCGGTTAATTCCGGAATTTCAATCATAAGCATTACAGACCATGATAATGTAAACGGAATTTCGGAGGCAGTGAAATACGGTAAGGAAAAAGGAATCCAGGTAATACCGGGAGTAGAGATCAGCGCTGACCTGGATGAACAGGAGATTCACATTCTTGGATATTTTGTAGATTATAAGAATAAAAAGCTTCTCGATTTTTTAACCTCATCCCGTAAGCTTCGAATCCGGAGAAATCAAAAGATTGTTGAAAAACTTAATACTTTGGGAAGCGGGATAAATTTTAATACGATTATCTCAAAAGCCGGGGCAAATACTTCCATTGGACGGCCTCATATAGCAATGGAGCTCAATGATGAAGGCTTTGTAAAATCATATTATGATGCTTTCATAAAATATATTGGTGACGGAAAACCCGCATATGTCCGGAAACCGAATCCCCCGGCTAAGGAAGTAATTGAATTAATTTCGGAAACCGGAGGTCTTTCATTCATTGCACATCCGGGAAAAATTGTCAGAGATGAATTGCTTATTAAATTAATTCAGGAGGGCATTGACGGAATTGAGATTATCCATCCGTCCCACTCAAAAGATGATATAGAATATTTTAACGCAGTTGCAGCAGAACATTTTCTTTTAACCAGCGGCGGTTCTGATTTTCACGGGGGAGTGAAAAATGACGGAAGAAATTTCGGAAAGTATTTCGTAGAGCTTAATGAAATTATCAATATGAAAAGAAGACTGTTTAATTAATTATTTTTTTTTAGAAATTATATGCCAAAAAAAACAGAAGGTGATTTAAATACTAAGGATATACGAATAGGCATAATAGTGAGTAAATTTAATGAACCAATCACAAAGAACCTGCTGAACGGCGTTTTAACGGCATTTGAAAATAAAGGTATGGGAAAAACAGATTCTGAGATCTTTTATGTTCCTGGTGCTTTTGAAATCACGACAGTGCTGAAGAAGCTTTGCAGAGAAAATCTTGATAAGAAAAAATTTAACGG
>JBBRTN010000461.1:0-2199 GCA_038244395.1 Ignavibacteria bacterium | reverse complement strand
ATCAAACACCAGGCATATTTTCCGTATCTCCTCATCGTCTTTTTCATCCGTATTCTTTTCCATTCTTTTTAAGCCCTGTATCAGAGATACTATTGTACCTTCATCCCTTAATCCTATTGCAACCGATTGAACCAAAGATTCAAGAGTAAATGTCCTCGTAATCTCATGAATAATTTCCTTGCTTGCAGAGTATTTCATTGCCTTTTCTGAAATTGAATAACAAAGGAACGGCAACGGAAGCGCAAGCATTACCTCTACTATATAATTCATTTTTATAAATAGTGGTGAGAGACAAATGAGAAAGACCCAGATGTAAATATATATTCTCTTTTGAAAATTTGCCCTGGACAAGGCTATAGCGCATAATATTGCAGTGGATGCATGCCAGCTCGGCAGCCCGTTAACGCCCTTTACCGAAGAATATAATCTATGCACTGCCGCAAAAAAAAATCCGTCGCTTGTTATTTCCGGACGAATACCGTTCAGAGTAAAAATAAAGCAGTGTGCAAAATTTATCAGGCTCCACATCAATACAACCGACATCAAAAAAACCGACAGATCAAATGCATCTTTTTTCCTTATCAGATAAATTATCAGTAATACAAATAAAATGTAAACAGACAGATAAAAAATTAAAAAGCCGGGTATAAATTTTATTTTATAATCCAGAAAAAAATCTACCGTTAATATTAATATGCTTTTTTTTCCCTCGGAAACCGAGGTCAGTAAACTGTATTGTATCGCTGCAATGAAGAGAAGTATTATATTGAATACATTTAATACCTTTGATTTTAGAAATGTAGGAATCTTAATGCTCAATTGCTGAATGAGATTACATGAAATTATTTAATGGTTCAAATTACAAATAATAGAAATATGTTTCAAGAATATAAGCTTATATAAAAATCAGTATGGACCGGCGATTAATCCTGAGATACAGCAGGGTAAAGTTTTCCAATATAATTTAAGTTGAGGTTATATGCGCGGCAGTGAATTCTCTGCATTTCTTTTTGATGTTTACTTTACGAATTTTAAATTATGTGTTATTGTAAGCTTATAAAAAATATGAGGACTTTCATTTCATTAAACCCCGACGAAATAATCAGAAAGAGAATATCTGAAATTCAGAAGGAACTGATTTTCTATATGTCATCTATCAGTAAAAAATTTCCCGGTTCCGTCATGTGGGAATCCGAAGATAAATTTCATGTCACTTTATTCTTTATCGGTGATGTTAATGAAGACAAGCTGGAGAAAATTCATTCCGGCTTGCGGAAAACTGAAAGCACATTATCGCCGGGAAAAATCAGTATTTCTGCAAAAGGAATTAATGCATTCCCAGATCTGAAGCATCCGCGCGTATTGATACTGGAACTTAATGATGTAGATAAAAAAATTTTCGGTTTGAATCTCCAAATAAAATCTATAATGAGCGAACTGAAAGAAAACATTGCGGCCGATAAGCCGTTTCATCCGCACATTACTCTCGGTCGGGTCAGGAGAAATCACAGAATTAATTTAACACGGATTATAGATAAATTAGAATTAGATAAAATTAAAACTGATTTGAATTTTTCCTTTGAAAAATTTCATCTTATGGAAAGCAAATTAAGCAGCAGCGGGTCGGAGTATTCCGTCATCAAAGATTATAAAATGTGAAGATGGCTTTTTATTTTTTTGAAATAATCCCGTTACGAATCTTCATGGATTTTTCTTAAACCCCCGGCAGAGTTTCCGGTGCTTTATCAGGGACTCTGCCGCAGCCACGAGCTACGGCTCTAATCGGCGGAGTCAGGCAGATCACCAGACTCCGCCATGGGTTCCAATTTAAACCACAGCTTATTTTATATTTTCTTTGGAAAATAATCTTGCACTGTGAAAAACAGTCAAAATGCTTATTCGGGAGTTGTCGGTTTGATAAATAATTCTAAAATTTCCTCTTATATATTCTCTGATTGTCCGGTCATTTAATTCCCGGACAATTCTTCCGATTTGGGGATTGTCTCCTATTGACAATTCCGTATCAATAATTTTTTCCAAAGTTAATTTTGCGTATTGATGAGAATCTTTAGAAATGTATTCAGCGATGCTTTCTAAGTCTTTAATTGCGCGGTCTGTCCATATTACTTTAGCCATTTTTCTAATTTTTCTCTTACCTTCTCTGATGTATAAACATTCCCTTCCTTTACATCTTTTAGT
>JBBRTN010000460.1:0-2204 GCA_038244395.1 Ignavibacteria bacterium | reverse complement strand
TCGAATGTATACTCAATTAATATGCACGATAAATTTATCAAATATTCCGAGAACAGATTAATATTAAAAAATGCTGTCAAAGAAGTGGAAGATTATTATGATTTTATTATAATGGATTGTCCTCCCGTGCTGAAGGGAATTTCAACAAATGCGCTTGTTGCTTCTGACTCTATTTTAATTCCGATTAAGTCCGGACATTTCTCGCTCGAGGCTGTAGACAGGTTATTCAATTATTATCTTTGGATTAAGGAAATTGCAAATCCTAACCTGAATATAGAAGGAATAATTCTGACAATGTATGAAAAGGATTCAAAGGTGACAAAAATTTCTGAGCGCGAACTGAAAATTAAATACAGTAAATATTTATTAAGCACGGTGATTCCAAACACAAACCTCCTGAATGAATCTACTTTTTACGGTAAACCTTTATGCCTGTATAAAATAAATTCCGAAGGAGCAATAGCATATTTAAATCTTGCAAGTGAGATTTTACAAAACAATTTAAAGACACAAAAAGAATTAGTTTAATTTATGATTGAGTTTCCAAAAAATTTCGATTATTCAGAGTCAGAACTTAAATGGCAGAAATTCTGGGAGGAGAATAAACTATATGAATCAAATCCTGATACTGACAAGCCAAAGTTTTCAATAGTAATTCCACCGCCTAATGTCACGGGCATACTTCATTTTGGGCATATGCTGAATAATACAATACAGGATATTTACTGCAGGTGGAAACGGATGCAGGGATATGAAGTCTGCTGGGTGCCGGGGATGGACCACGCAAGTATATCAACTGAAATGATGGTTGACAAACAATTACGAAAAGAAGGTAAGACGAAATTTGATATGGGAAGAGAAAAGTTCATTGAGCTCGCGTGGAAGTGGAAAGAGGAGAACGGGGGAATAATCTTAAAACAGCTTCGCAAACTGGGAGCATCGCTTGACTGGTCAAAAGAAAGGTTTACTCTTGATGAGGGTCTTTCATTAAATGTAAGAAGAGTCTTTGTTGACCTTTACAAAAAGGGACTGATATACAGGGGAAACAGAATTGTTAACTGGGATCCTGTTGCTAAGACTGCTGTCAGCGATGATGAAATTTTTTACGAAGAAAGAAAAGATAAACTGTATTATATAAAATATATGCTTGAAGACTCTGATGATTTTATAACTATTGCAACTACAAGACCCGAGACTTTATTCGGAGATACAGCTATAGCAGTTAATCCTAAGGATGAAAGGTATAAATCTTTTAAGAATAAGAAAGTTACACTTCCTTTTCTGAATAAATTAATACCGGTCATTGAAGATGATTATGTAGAAATTGAATTTGGAACCGGAGTGTTAAAAATTACACCGGCTCATGACATTAATGATTTTGAGGTTGGGCAAAGACATAATCTCGAATCAATATCCGTCATAACAAAAGATTCGAAGCTCAATGAATTTGCCGGAGAATTCAGCGGTCTGGAAATTTTTGAAGCGAGAAAAAAAATAGTTGAGAGATTAAAGGAATCCGGTTTACTGTCTAAGACAGAAGACCTGACTCATAATGTTGCAATTTCCGATAAGACAAAAGCTGTAATCGAACCCTTCCTTTCGGAGCAGTGGTTTGTTAAAATGAAAGACCTTGCAGGTCCTGCAATTGAAGTTGTAAAATCAGGGGAAGTGAAATTTTATCCGGAGCGTTATACTAAAGTTTATTTTCACTGGATGAATAATATACGTGACTGGTGTATTTCGAGGCAGCTTTGGTTTGGACATCAGATACCCATCTGGTATAATAAAAAGACAGGAGAAATTTATTGTGAAGTTGATGCACCTGAAGATATTGAAAACTGGAGACAGGACGAAGACATTTTAGACACATGGTTTTCATCGTGGCTGTGGCCGCTCAGCGTATTTGGATGGGAGAACAATGAAAATGATAAGAGCAATGAGATGCTTAATTATTATTATCCTACAGATTTATTATCTACCGGTCCGGATATAATTTTTCTTTGGGTAGCGAGAATGATAATGGCGGGGCTTGAATATGTAAAGAAGATTCCGTTTAAGGATGTATATTTTCATTCGATTCTCAGGGACGGTAAAGGAGTAAAAATGTCTAAGACACTTGGGAATTATTCGGATGCAGTTGAGCTGATGGACAAGTACGGCACGGATGCATTAAGATTTACGATAGTATATCTTGCTCCGTTGGG
>JBBRTN010000459.1:0-2208 GCA_038244395.1 Ignavibacteria bacterium | reverse complement strand
TATAACACCTCCGACCGGACAACCATTTACAATCAGCCCGGGTCAGACAAACAGCTATGATCAGAGCTATACGATAGACAGCCAGATAAATCAGGACAAAACAGACCTGATTGTTTTTGTCCAGAGAAATAACAATTCGGGACGAGATGTTCTTGCCGTAGAAACAGTCAGTCTGAAATAAAATAAACGTGTGGCATATTTGCATATTTGACAATATGCCACGCAGATTCAAACCAACCATCCTGCTTTCACAAATCCAAAAAAATAAGTTTTGAAAGTAAATTAATGTATCTTATTTTTATTCGCTCTTAATTAAAATTAAAACCCCAAAGCGAATGAAAAATATTATGCTAAAATCGCTCTTATTTTTTTTGCTCACTTCTGAAATTTTGTATTCACAAAAAGATTCTTCAAAAGATACTCCAAATAATACTCTAAATAATAATCTAGAGCCTGTTGATACCACGGATTTCCGGGAATCCCTGCAGGAAGAAATACTTCTTGATAATATAAATCCTGATGAGGAAGATCCCAAATTATTTGATTTTCTTGATGAGTTAAAACGTAATCCATATGACCTTAACAAAGTAACTTCCGATGAACTTGAAACGATTCCATTCCTGAATTCCATTCTTGCAAAGGAAATTATTAAATACAGAAATGAGATAAGAGTATTCAAATCCAAACGAGGCTTATTAAAAGTCAAAGGGATAACCGAAGACCTGTATGAAAAAATAAAATTATATTTAATAGTCAGGAAATTCACTAAGGATATTTTAATTGATGAGACGGGCCGGAACATTCCGGATAGCCGGCAAAATAATACCGCAAAACTTAAAGTAAGATTGCGCTCCCGTTTCCTTCAGGATCTGCAGCCAAGAGCCGGATTTCTTTCGGGAAAATACGAAGGAACAAGACCAAAAATTTATAATCAGCTTAATTCGAATTATGCTGCTCCTGATTACAAACTTGAAGTAAATCTCACTGCCGAAAAAGATGCCGGAGAAAAAAAATTAACTGATTTTCTATCTGGATTTATTGAACTGAAGGATTATAAGTTTATCAAAGACTTAATCGCGGGAGATTATACATTAAATTTTGCACAGGGTATTTCAATGTGGAGCTCTCAGTCTTTTTCAAAGGGTACAAATGCAGTGAACCCCTTGAAGAAGAAGGGAAAAGGAGTTGACGGTTACGGCTCGGTTAATGAGGTCCAGTATTTCAGGGGCGGAGCGGTGAGTATGGAATTTAAAAAATTTAATCTTGACTTTTTTTATTCAAATAATTTTTACGATGCAAGCTATGATACAATAACCGAGGAAACAAAGAGTTTTTATTTCGATGGATATCACAGAACTTCATCCGAAATGAACAGGATGAATTCTACCGGAGAAAAACTATCGGGGGTCCGCCTTGCTTTTGCAAACGGAAACATGAGGGTAGGAAGTACTTATTGGAGCAGTAAGTTTTCAAAGCCGGTAGTTCATGATTCTTTAAAAGAACTTTTCAATTTTTCCGGGACGAGCGCTAGCATGTTTGGTTTAGATTATGACTTCATCTATAAGAATATAAATTTTTATGGAGAGTGGGCAAGATCTCAGTCTAAATCAATTGCGGGAATAAGCGCCATGCAAATTACCTTCTTTAAATTTGCCGATGTTCTCATTTCTTACAGACAGTATCCTGAGGATTTTGCTCCGCTGCATTCATCAGCATTCGGTGAAAAAAGCGGTGACAGCAAAAACGAAAACGGTTTTTATGCGGGGATGACTATGAAGCCTTTTAGAGGTCTGATATTTAACTGTTATTTTGACCAGTACAAATTTCCATACAGGACATATTTCAATCCTGTCCCAACCTCGGGAAATGATTTTCTCGCACATGCCGAATGGAAAGCCGGTAAGGGTCTTACTTTATACCTGAAATATAAAAATGAAAATAAAGAACAAATAAGAACGGCGACAGATGATTTCGGGAGAGTGGAAAAAAGAATTGATAACCGGAATCAGCTTAATGTAAGGGCTGGATTTGTTTATCAACTAACGGAACAATTCAGATTCAGAAGCAGGTATGAGTTTGTCAACATTGATTACAAAAACTTCGGAGGAAATAATAAAGGTTACTTATTTTTTTCCGATATGAGAATCATTCCTGCGGAGGGACTGGTAATGGATGCAAGATATATATTTTTCGATACAGATGATTACG
>JBBRTN010000458.1:0-2209 GCA_038244395.1 Ignavibacteria bacterium | reverse complement strand
TATTGTTTTTACTGTCCGCATATTATTAGTTTTTGGTTATTACAAATAAAAATCATTATAGTTCCTGTTAAAATTATCTTCCGCTGAATGCCGGCTTCCTTTTTTCCAGAAATGAAGCTATACCTTCTTTGAAATCTTCTGTATTTCCCGCCAGCTCCTGATAGCTGCTCTCCATTTCTAAAATCTCGTCAAGCCCGGACTCGAAAGATTTATTCAATAAGCCCTTTATCATGCCGATAGCTTTAGTAGGTTTGGCTGCAAAATTTCTCGCAACAATGTCAGCAGATTTTATCAGTAAATTATTTGTTGATACTACCTTATTGACGAGCCCATATTCCTTTGCTTCAGACGCACTCATCTTATCTCCCGTTGCGCACATTTCAAAAGCTTTTGCATAACCAATAATTCTGGGAAGAAAAAATCCTGAGCCGCTGTCAGGTACAAGTCCGACATTTATAAAAACTTCTATGAGTGATGCCGTTTCTGCTGCAATTCTGTAATCGCATGCCAGAGCCAGTGATATGCCTGCACCTGCCGCTACACCGTTTATTGCGCAAATAACAGGCTTGGGAATTCCGGCAATCTGTTTGATCAGCGGGTTATATCTTTTCTCAAGCGCTTCTTTGAAAGTTAATTTCTTTTCGTTGAAATCTTTTAAATCCTGTCCGGAGCAAAATGCTTTACCGGCACCGGTCAAAATTATACTCCTGACATTTTCATCTTCAGCTGCTTTTTTGAAGGCATCCTGAAGTTCCAAAAGCATTTCCTCGTTAAAAGCATTATAAACGTCAGGTCTGTTAAGCGTTATTTTTAAGACGTTATCCTTAACTTCAAATAAAATTGTTTTGTACATATAAAACTATTCTTCATTTATACAAAATTAGTCAATTCTAAACCAAATATAAGTGGAAATAAATGTGTTCATTTAATTTCAGAAGCGCTTGGGAAAAAGAAGACTTTTGACACAACCCCAGTGGATTATCAAAGACCTTTGTAAAGTGTTTTATAAATATCTAGCGAAAATAAATTTTCAAAAGTATTCTGAAACTATTCGGGAACTATAATTTCCATTTAAATTACAAATTAAAATATTTTTGGATAACTTAAATTAAAATTTTAAAAAACCATTCAACTTATATGAATCCCGCAAAAGTATTAATGTGCAAGCCGGAATATTTTGAAGTAAATTATAACGGCAATGAATTTATGAAAAATAATTTAGGCGGAGCTGTCATCGTTGATAAAATTAATGCGCTGAAACAATGGAATGATTTAAAAAAAGTTTACGAAAGCCTGGGATACAAAATTGAATTAATACAGCCCGTAAAAGATCTTGTGGATATGGTGTTCACGGCAAATCAGTCTCTTCCCTTCATTGATACTAATGGAAATAAAAAAGTCATGTTGAGCAGAATGAAAAATGCACAGAGGAAGGATGAAGTCAGATATTTTAAAGATTATTATTCAGATCTGAATTATGAAGTGATTGAGCTGCCGGCAGAGCTAAAAACCTTCGAATCTTTTGAAGGTATGGGTGATTGTTTAATTGATTTCGAAAGAAATATCTTATTTGGAGGTTACGGCTATAGGACAGATGAAATGGTTTATGATTTTATTGCTAAGTATACTGGTCTTAATATTGTTAAATTAAAACTTATAAACCCTGTTTTATATCATCTGGATACTTGTTTCTCAATATTAAATAGAGACACTGCTGTAATTTGTGTAAGCGATTTTGACAATGATGGAATTGCATCAATAAAAAAATATTTTAATAATATTATTTTGGCGGATGAGACGGAAAATCTTAGATATTTCGTTTGCAATTGTCATTGTCCTGACGGAAAAAATGTTATAGTTCAAAGAGGAAGTTCAAAATTTAAAGATGATATCGAAAAATCCGGATTTAATTTAATTGAAATTGAAACCGGGGAATTTATGAAATCCGGAGGAAGTGTTTTTTGTATGAAGGTAATGATATTTTAAGAATTGATTCAGAACCTGTTAAGAGAAAGTTTATGACAATGTTGTCAAATTGTCACGAAAGGTATTATAAAGTCTTCTTTGAATTATATAAGAGGAAAAATTTCAAACAAATAACTAATATAAACAGGTTTTAAAATGTCCAGAGCTTGCTATAATTACAGTAAACTTTAAATCTTATACGAACAAGAATTTATGGTTTGCATGGCATATTGATTGTCGTAAT
>JBBRTN010000457.1:0-2248 GCA_038244395.1 Ignavibacteria bacterium | reverse complement strand
GGCAAATATATTGCGCCTGACGCCCGGCTGATAAAAAGTGTTAACACGCCGGAAGATTTTAAATTGGTAAGAGACGTTTTACATACTGAAAATTTATCTGAATGTAAAGAAGGTAAACAGGAAAAATAAAACATGGAAAAAATTTCGGTTGTAAGTACTAAGATAAAAAAAGTAAGTGCTGATCAAATATCTGATGCTGATGATTTGCTTGCAGCTGAAGAGCCTCTGGAGATGCAATTGTCATACGGGAGTAAAAGTAAACGAATTCAGAAAAGCATTTCCGTTACAATGAGGACTCCGGGAAATGACGAAGAGCTGTGCGCCGGTTTTTTATTCACGGAAGGAATAATTCAAAGCCGGGAACAGATTTCGCATATTGATTTTATTGAAGAGAATAAAATGCTGATTACTTTACGGGAAAATGAAATACCTAATCTCAAAAATGCAGAGAGAAATTTTTATACTACATCAAGCTGCGGTGTGTGTGGAAAGTCAAGCATTGATGCAATTAAGACTACTGCTGTTTATAAGACTTATAAAGACACAGCCGACAGTATTTGCATTGAAGCGGATTTACTTTACGGATTACCGGATAAATTAAAAAAGCAACAGGAGATATTTGAATTAACCGGCGGACTGCATGCTTCCGTTTTATTTGACATGAAAGGAAATTTCATATTGCTTCGTGAAGATGTAGGCAGGCACAATGCACTGGATAAAATTATAGGAACAGAGTTTTTAAACGAGCATCTTCCGTTGGATGATAATATTTTATTGTTAAGCGGAAGAGCGAGTTTTGAATTAATTCAAAAAAGCGCCATGGCAGGGATAAGGGTAATTGCCGCTGTGGGTGCGCCTTCGAGCCTGGCAGTCCGGCTGGCGGAAGATTCAGGCATAACATTAATAGGATTTTTACGCAGGGAGAGATTTAATATTTATTCAGGAACAAAAAGAATTTCATCCCGGAATATGACAGCGGTCACTTTAAAAAATTATCTATCATATATTTTCTAATTTTAATTAGTTCAACGAAGTTGAGTTTTTGTCAACAAAATTGTTACAATCCTCAAAATGATTCAGCAACTACAGTTGGTGATTATTACGATGTTCAAACTGAAACAACTAAAAACTTACATTTTCTAAAACATTTAATTAACGTACAAATTTCTGAATCTAACCTAAATGATACTAATTTTTTTAGCCAGCTAAACTTTTTTTTGCAATCGCATAATAGTCAAATCATGAATGATGAAATAAGAATGGGAGGGTTTCTAAATGTAAGATTATGTGACTCAATGAACGCTTTAAACTATTTTGAAATCTTTAGAAATTCGAATTTATTTTTGAGTGTCACACCTGTACTTCTTATTAAAAACGAAACACGCCCGGTAGATCCAACAGAGCCGGAATATCATAATTAATTAATTTAATTTAGGAGAATAAATTGAAAACAATAATTTTCTACTGCATTATTTTTTGAAACTTACATCAGGCAGAAATTTTAATTTTTAATATTTAATATTGATTGTCTCTAAGCTTCAATGCCATCTTCCATGTTATTTAATTTCCTTCGAACCAGTTTATGATATTTTCATGATTATGATTTTTTAAATTATAATTAATATTTTAAATCAATATTTTTTTTTAATTGCAATTATTAATTTACCGTTTAATTTCCGGAAATTGAAACGAATAATTTTCAAATATGAAACTAAGAATCAAAGGAAATTCAATCCGACTTCGTCTGGCGAAATCAGAATTACATATACTTTCTGAAGACGGATACATTGAAGAAAAAACTTCATTTGGTAAGAATAATTTTTCATATACACTTAAGAGTGAAGCAGGCATTGAAGAATTGTCTGCGGAATTTGTCAATAACAAAATTACAGTATTTATTCCTTCGGCATTTATAAAGGAGTGGGGAGTGAATAATGTCATAGGTTTTGAAGCTAACTTTGACACGGGCGCCGGAGAGAGTCTGCATATTCTTGTAGAAAAAGATTTTCAGTGTCTGAATGAGACTGACGGAAATAAAGAAGACAAATCGGATAATTTTGATAATCCAAACAATGTGTGCCTGTGATTAACGACGGAATAAAAAATAAGCCGGGGTCTGAAAGCAGAAAAAAGTTAAACGGGTTCAGGCAGAAAAAAATTATAAAATCTGCAGCAGGACTGCCTGCTGTGATATCAAGCTACAGGCAGATCTTCAGTGAAGCCGGTTTTCTGCGCGGGATGAAGACTT
>JBBRTN010000456.1:0-2254 GCA_038244395.1 Ignavibacteria bacterium | reverse complement strand
TCAGGATTGATACCGTTTTTCTTATTCGATATTTCGAGTGAATCCCCGTACTTTGCATCATAAACTCTTCCAAATTTGTCAGCGTACTCCGTCATTTTCTTGACATATTCAGTCGGTTCAAGCTCTGCCAAACCGATATCTCTTTCAAGCGGGTTGTCAATTGAAAATATATCGTAAGCTCCTTTGTTAAGAGAAACGAACAATAATTTTTTCCCGTCGTGCGACATTGAAATCTGATCAATGGGATTCAATGAATTTGTGATTGGTCTGTCAATTGTTTTTCCCGCTGAATCTGTTTCCCTGATGTAAACATTACTGATCCCGCTTTTATCTGAGACATAAAGAATTTTCTTTCCGTCAGCGCTTATCTGGACATATCCTTCTTTTGAGTCTTTTGAATCGCTTAATTGTGTTATCTCTTTTGTTTTAATGTCTATTCCATAATAGTCATTTCGCGAATAATCATAATCCCATATTTTAAAATCTGGCGGAACAGTCTTCATGTCTGTATATTTTCCTCTGTCAGAAATGAAGAATATTCGCTTTCCGTCGTTAGACCATGTTGGATTTGCATCAGAGAAAATATCATCTGTCAGAGCAGTAAGTTTATTATAAGTTAAATCGTACATGTAGAGATTAGATGCTGCGTCTTTTATACCGATGAAGGCAAGAATATTTCCCACAGGTGACCAGCATACATAACTGATTTCGTCAAATTTTAAATGTACTTCCTTCTTATCACCGGATTTAACATCAACAATATAAATTGCATCGTGGTCTCCCGCCTTTACACTGATTGCAAGCTCTTTGCCGTTAGGAGACCATGATAACCCCGGATCCAGGATGTGCAGCTCTTCGAAGTCCGAAGAATTATTTCCTTCAATTACCTTATCAATTATTTCACCGTTTTTTGTCTTTGCAATATATACATCAAAGAGGTCATCCCTGTTTGAAATAAAGGCAAATTTCTGCCCGTCAGGAGATATTGTAGGGGCGACATTATAATATCCGCCGTCTTTCTCATGATTTGTTAATTGTTTTGCAAAGTCTTTTACATTATCACGAAATTTTATGTCGGGCCAATAAGTCTTTTTCAGATATGACTGCCACTTTTCATCAAGCTGTGAAAGACTTAATTTAAAAGTTTCTTTAAAGCCCTGTTCTACATCTCCGAATGTTTTAATATTATTCATCAAGATTCCTATCTTATCTTCACCGTAAGTATCAGCTAAGAAAGCAAAAAAACTCTGACCGCCACGGTAAGAAAAATATCCGTTTATATATTCGAGCGGAGGAACATAGTTATTAATGGTGGCATCGCGCATAAACATATCTGTCGCCTTGTCCAGTCCATAAAGACTCTGCGCTTCCGCCATTCCTTCATTAAACCAAAGCGGAAATGAAAGTGAAATGTTTTTCGATATAATGTTTTGAATCGAACCTCCGTAATACATGTCATTCATAAATGCATGAAGAAGTTCGTGATGAATTACATGACGGAATTTTTCATAGTTTCCCTCAAATGGAACATTAATCCTGTTTTTAAATAATTCTGTGACACCACCGACTCCTTCAGGTAAAAATTCATCTATCACATTATTTTGCTGGAAGTCATTGTGTGAATTGTAAACTATGAGCGGGATTCTGTTGCTTATGTTGTAATCAATATTCTCAGTAAGATGCCTTAATGCGTTTTCGGCTGTATGTGCTGCAAACTCTGCCAGCTCTTCACCGTGCTGATAGAAGTAAACATCGAAATGCTTTGTTTGTAAATACTCCCAATGAAATTCTTTATATTGAACTTTATTCTGACCGAAGGGCACATTTGATTGTGAATAAGAATATTTTCCGTTAAGTAACGAACATACCAATAAAATCAAAATAATTTTGATTGGAAATTTTGGGTTATCCATACCTGATATATAATTTAGATTAGTTCAAATAATTTAATTAATAGAACAATGTCAAGTATATTTTCGTTCAATAACACTCCGGTTTTATAATATTTTTGTTTAAATCGCTTATATATTGTACTCAGCAGATTCAGTCATTCTTTAAAATTAAATTTTTACGATTTTTACAATTTTAAGATTGATGAATCTGCCGAAAAATTATCCGATCTGTCTTATGTATTATTTTATAACAACCATGTTCTTTGTAACAGTGATCCCGCCTGCTTCAAGTCTGTAGTAATAAACCCCGCTGCTTATTCTGCTTGCATCAAATGTTACTTTATAGCTTCCTGTAGTCTGAT
>JBBRTN010000455.1:0-2278 GCA_038244395.1 Ignavibacteria bacterium | reverse complement strand
TGCGAATCTCTGTTCTTTGTCAGATAACCCATTATAAGAGGAGCAACCATTGGGATTATTTTTGCCGCAGTGCTTCCGTCAAGATTAAACTTTTTGGTCAATACATCAGTGATCTGTGATCCCGAATTTCCGAGCAGGCCGCCTAAGTTTGAATCAAAATTTTCCTGTTTCAGACTTTGATCAATGTGACCGTCAACATTATTTAAAACGCCCGGGTCTCCGTATTTATTAAGTATATGATCGACTCTTTCCTGTCCTCCGTTATTATCACTCTGATTTTTTAATCCGCCAAGTATCATTGGTGCGATTATTGGGATCGCCTGCTGAATTATATTAGGGTTTATGTTTAATGATGAGCCGATTTTCTTTGCAGTGTCTTCACCGCCAAGCCCGCTTAGTAAATTGTTTAATAAATCTGACATTGTGTTGCTCCTTTATATTATTATTTTAAAAAATTTTCTTATAATAATTATATTGATTTTAAAAACAAACTTAGAAAATGTTATACCTGTAATAAATCTGGAAGCGTCGCAATGAATTTCAGACTGTTCCTTGATACAATATTTCCTGCACTTGGAATTTGGTCATAGCCGGAACACCAAAAACCGTTTAAACGGTTTTTCGGTAAACGGCTTCAGCCGTTTTGCCGCATGATTGAAACACTCTTCTGAAATTTCGTTACGTAAAATCCATAAAATCCATGCCCATTATTTTAAAACTTTAAATTTGCAAAATGCTTGAGTAAATTGCCAACTGATTTTAAAATCTTAAAAGAAAAAATTTGAAGGGAATAATCCTAGCTGGAGGCGCCGGCTCCCGTCTTTACCCGGTTTCTAAAGTTTATAGTAAACAGCTTACTCTCATCTACGACAAGCCGTTAATTTATTATCCTCTTTCAATACTGATGTTATCCGAGATCAGAGAAATCTTAATTATATCAAACGAAGAAACGATCCCTCTGTATAAAAAATTATTTGAAGACGGCTCGGATTACGGAATCAGAATTGAATATGCCCTTCAGACCGCTCCTAATGGAATTGCTGAATCCTTTATAATAGGAGAAAAATTTATCGGGAGCGACGGAGTAACACTTATTCTCGGCGACAATATTTTTTACGGCAATATAGATTTTATTTACAGAGCCATTCAAAAAAACGACGGAGCGACAATTTTCGGATACAGGGTTAATGACCCGGAGAGGTATGGGATTGTCGAGTTCGATGAAAAGGGAAAGGCAATTTCAATCGAGGAGAAACCTCAAAATCCCCGTTCAAACTTTGCAGTTCCGGGATTGTATGTATTTGATAATGAAGTCGTTAACATTTCAAAAAATATTAAGCCGTCCGCCCGCGGTGAGCTTGAGATTACAGATGTGAATAATGTTTATCTGAAAAAGGGTAAACTGAATGTCGAAAAGATAGGCAGGGGAGTTGCATGGCTTGATACCGGTACACCGGAATCGCTTTTGCAGGCATCAAATTTTTTCGGAGTTATTGAAGACCGGCAGGGACTGAAAGTCGCTTGTATAGAAGAGATTGCATACTACAAGAAATTTATTGACAGGAAAAAGTTTGAAGAAGTTATAAATAAAATTCCTAAGTCCTTTTATAAGAATTATCTTGAAAGAATCCTAAAAGAAAGTTAAGAAGTGAAAGTAATTAAAACAGAATTAGAAGGTGTACTCGTAATCGAACCTGATTTTTTTCCCGATGCAAGGGGATTCTTTTTTGAGTCTTATAATAAACAGAAATACGAAGAAGCCGGAATGAATTTTAATTTCGTTCAGGATAATATTTCTAAATCCTGTGAAGGAACTATAAGAGGTCTTCACTATCAGGTCGGAAAAAATGCACAGGGAAAACTTTGCCAGGTGATTACAGGAACGGTGCTCGATGTCGCAGTTGATATAAGGTTTGGGTCTCCTACATTCGGCGGTCATTTTTCCGTAATACTCTCCGGCGATAATCACAAACAAATCTGGATACCGCCCGGCTTTGCTCACGGATTTTCAGTATTGTCGGATGAAGCAGTTTTTTCTTACAAGTGTACCGCACTATACAGCAGGCAGGATGAAAGAGCAATCCTCTATAATGACGCTGACTTAAAAATTGACTGGCAGGTTGATATGCCGAATGTATCAGAGAAAGACCTGAAGGCGGAATTGTTTAAGGATATTGAAAAAGATTTTAAATATTAAATTTCTGAAATTTCAAAACAGTCATAACTCTTTAAGACTCTTCGGTTTAAAATTTTTTGAAAAAGTAGTTTACGGAATAAT
>JBBRTN010000454.1:0-2280 GCA_038244395.1 Ignavibacteria bacterium | reverse complement strand
TACGGTTCAGTAATTTGTTAATTTCTTTTTCATATCCATTACCGGTCAAATTAATATATTCCCACTCGAGATCAGGAAAATCATTGAAACAATA
Organism: Ignavibacteria bacterium; assembly: GCA_038244395.1. Classification (GTDB taxonomy): domain Bacteria; phylum Bacteroidota; class Ignavibacteria; order Tepidaquicellales; family Tepidaquicellaceae; genus JAGPCH01. The sequence continues at coordinate 2,186 of JBBRTN010000454.1, read as the reverse complement.
AATTGGCTTTTCATTTGAATCGACCAGTAATCCCGAAATTATTCCAGCATTCTCATGTGTCTTGATAAAGTTCACCAGTAATTCGACAGAGTTATCAATTAATCTTACATCCGGGTTCAAAAACAACAGATATACCCCTGATGATTCCTTTACGGCAGCATTACATCCTCCTCCAAAACCATCGTTAATGTTTCGAAAAATAAATTTGACGCCGGGAAATTCAGGTTGAAGTTGTTCTATCTCACGGTTCGGGGAATTATTGTCCACAACAATTACTTCATAATTATTTAATTTTAAAAATTGATAAATAGATTTCAGGCAATGCCTTACAAATTTAGCAGTATTATAGTTAACTATAATTATTGAAACCTCATTATATCTCATAAAACATTTTTGAAAAGATAACTTAAATTAATTCGTTGCAAATTATATTCAGCTTCTTCATATTATTTTCAAAGCTTAGTAAATTTTTATAAGTTTCAAAACCACTTGCAGATATTTTTGCAGAAAAACCGGTATCCTGCATTTTCAATATAGCTTCTGCCAAAGAGTTTTCATTATTTTTGATTATAATTCCATTGGTGTTATTAATAATTACGTCTGCAATTCCTCCTGTGTCTGTAGAAATTATAGATAATTTTAATTTTAAAGCTTCAGCTAATACTAACGGAAATCCCTCGCTCTTGGAAGAAATTATTATCGCTTTAAATAATATAAGTAAGTTATAATAGAATTTTTTTTCAACTGGCCCTGGGAAAAAACAAAATGAATTTAAATTTTCTTTCTCGAGAAATCCGACCATGCTTTTATAATATTTGGGGTCAAGCTTCGTATCCCCGATAAAAAATACATATGGAATTTTTTCTCCTCTGTCTTTTAAAACTTTCAAAGAATTAAGAATTAAAAATTGGTTTTTCCTGTCGTACAATGCACCGACATTTACAATTTTGAATCTATCCTCCGTTAAAATTTTATCTATCCCCTTTTCGACAGTGACTTCATAAAATTCTTTATCATCAGTTAATTTCAATTTATCTTCTATTGCGGAATACAGAACCTCAATATCGTTATTACCTGTAATCGAAACAAAGTCCTCTTTATTGGTTTTTGAAACGGCAATGAAGAATGAAACAATCCTGTTTAAAAATTTATAAATAACTTTTCGGAAAATTTCCGGCTCAATAGTCTCTCTTATGAACGTTATAATTTTCGTCTTTCTCCAGAGGAAAAAGGCTGGCCAGATTAAAACCACCACATTTATAATACACAGGTCATAATTCTGGGCCTTTATAAAGTCATTTATTGGTTTCTTTTGTATGAAGTAAAGTCTGAAAAAATTCAGATAATCAAACATGCCTGTGCAGGTAACCGGAAAAAAACCGCAAGGGTAATATCCAAAACGATAGCAATACCGGGCAAATACAGCCGCCCGCGGGCCTTCCGGAAATAATCCATGAACCTCGTAATCTTTGTGCTCAGAAAAATATTTCAATAATCTCTCGTATTCATCTTCACCGCCTCCGGCCAACTGAGAGCTGTGTCCTATCAGAAGAATTTTTTTTTTATTTTCGTTCTTCAAAAATGTCTGTTAACTCTTTTTCAATATTTTTAATGTTCTTTGAAAGATCAAATCTTCTCTCCACTGTGGCTCTAGCATTCTTCCTGATATAATCCAGCCTTTCGAAATTTTCAAAAATAAAAATGATTTTTTCCATCATTTCATCAAAGTTACCGTTGTTAAATAAGAACCCGTTTTTGCCGTCTTCTATTATTTCTTTTATTCCGCCGCAATCAGAGGACAGGCAAATATTCTCCAGGTACATAGATTCCAGCAATCCTAAATTTGTCGATTCAGAAAACGAGGGAAGAACAAATAGGTTTAAGGTTTTGTAATAATCCGAAACATTTGAAACGGTCCCTGTAATAATACATTTTTCCTCCAGTGAATGCTCTTTAATAATATTTTCCAGTACTGATTTAATCTCTCCGTCGCCAACCAATATCAGCTTGACATCAGGATATCTGTCCGAAATGACTGCAAATTTTTTAATTAAATATTCCAGTCCTTTTGCATATGATAAACGCCCTACATACCCAATTAGAAAATCATTTTCTCCGATTGAATATTCTGTTCTAAAACTTTTATCTGAATTTGAACCAGAAGTCCTGTTCTTTAGATCCTCTAT
>JBBRTN010000453.1:0-2293 GCA_038244395.1 Ignavibacteria bacterium | reverse complement strand
ATTTTGAAGAAGCAAAAAAATATTATAGTGAAATTGTCTCTATGCTCCGTGATGAACCGGATAAGAAGGCGCTTTCAGCTGATGTGATAAGAGTCATTGAAAAGATTAAGAGTGAAGATAATTCTGATGAATTAAAGACGCTGATTGATGCCATTGATGGGTTTATGAATTCGATTAAATCGAGTAGTGGTTTGTAAATTATATTTCAAAAAAGTTCTCGCTGCCATTTAATCCCTTACGGGAATAAATACTCAAAGAGCTTGGAAGAATAGAGGCTTTGATATAATCCCTTCGTTATACTTCGTTATTTCTCACACAATTTTCACATTCTATATTCATAAATTATATTTATATTGAACTCAAATTATTTATTACCACTCCCTAAAAACGAATTCTTTTCTGTAATGAAGTCTGATAAAGTTAGATCACCTAAAAAAGTTTCCGGGAATATTCTAAAACTGGAAAAACTCCTGTCTGAAAAAACCACCGAACTTGAACATAAAAACCGCGAACTTGAGATCGAATCTTCTCTCGATCGTGTAAGAGCCATTGCACTGATCATGAGCAGATCGGAAGACCTGCTGAATATCTGCGAAGCATTGTTCAAAGAGCTTCAGGCTCTGGGTTTCAGTGAATTAAGGAATACAATGATAAATATTTTCGATGATGCTAATGAGACTTTTCTTAATTATGATTATTCAGATACTATAGGCAAGAGCATCACACAACTTTCTTATAACATTCATCCGATAATTGAAAAGCAGGTTAAGCAAGTCAGAAGAAAGCATAACGCTTATTCGGAAACTGTTTTTAGCATCGATGACCTGAAAGACTGGAAGAATTTCAGGAAGAAAAGGGGTGAGAAAGATGATCCGAGGCTGAGCAAGGCAAAGGCGCTGCATTATTATTTTTATTCCGTTGATACAGCGGCTATCGGTGTCTCAACATTTGTTAAAATTACCGGCGAAGAGAAGAACATTTTAAAACGTTTCAGAAATGTTTTTGATTTTGCATACAGAAGATATCTGGATGTTTCCCGGGCGGAAGCGCAGGCAAGAGAAGCTCAGATTGAATTGTCATTGGAAAGAGTCCGCGCAAGATCAATGGCAATGCATAAGAGTGATGAGCTTGTGGACGCATCAATTGTTTTGTTTAATGAATTGAAGACTTTGGGAATTGCAGCAATAAGGACAGGCGTAGCTATAGTTAACAGTACAAATCATACGTTAGAGCTATGGTCTTCGCAATTGATAGAAGAAAAGCGTAATAAAATTCTGGGCACAGTCCCGTTTAAATCTCATCCATTCTTTAAAGGATATTACAAAGCGTGGAAAAATAATGAGCCGTATTTTCAATATGAGATTTCCGGTGACAAGGTTAAGGAATATTATGATTCAATGTCAGCTATACTTTCATATCCAAAGAGCAGGAAATACAATACTAAAGAATCGTTCACAACATTTTTTTTCCCGGAGGGTTCGCTAAATGTAGTTACAAAAGAAAATCTGACTGATGGTGAATGCAGCCTATTGGTAAGATTTGCCAGAGTCTTCGGCTTAATTTACAGAAGATTTCTTGATCTTCAAAAAGCGGAATCTCAGTCGAGAGAAGCGCAGATCCAATTAGCGCTGGAAAGAATCCGTGCAAGAACGATGGCAATGCAGAAGAGTGAAGAGCTTTTTGAAACTGCATTTGTTCTTTATCAGCAATTTATGGAGCTTGGTGAAACTCCTGATCAGATCACAATCGGAATTATAAACGAAGATGAGAAAGTAATAGACTTCTGGTCAACTATGGACGGCAACAAGACTGAACTTGTTTATAAATTCCCTTATGAGGAAACTTATGTAATGACTATTTTATATTCTGCCTGGAAAGACAAAAAAAAATCAGTAATGTTAGAAATTAAAGGGAAGCAATTACATGATTACATTGACTACAGAATCAGACTGACGGGAGTTAAGGCAAAGACCGATCATAAGTTTGACCGGCGTATAATTCTATCCGCATTTTTTTCAAAAGGACTATTAACTATTTCAACAACCGATCCGCGTCCGGCAGAAACTCTGCAGTTACTTGAAAGATTTGCCGGAGTATTTGATTTGACATATACGAGATTCCTTGATCTGAAAAAAGCGGAAGCCCAAACGAGGGAAGCTAAGACAGAAGCTGCTCTGGAAAGAGTAAGAGGAAAAGCTATGGCAATGCATAACAGCGGCGACCTCGCTGAAGCTGCAGGAACGGTTTTTACAGAATTGAATAAGCTTGGAATAAATTCTATACGAAGCGGATT
>JBBRTN010000452.1:0-2297 GCA_038244395.1 Ignavibacteria bacterium | reverse complement strand
TCCCCGTTAAGGTCGGTCACAATATATCCGCTCAGAAAATTTGCCGCATCATTTGAGATTAATGCTAAATCAGTGATGTCAACTGTCCCGTCCTGATTTACATCTCCGCTGTACATAGCAAATGTTAACGGAGAAGTATCTACCTGAATTGTATTGCCGCCAAATGCCTGAGCTGAAGAGCTTATAAATTCATATGAGCCTAAAGTCTTCGGATTATAATTTTCACCTCCAGCCTTGCTCCAGGTTTCTATACAGTTTCTGTGTTTTAATGAAATATAATAATTGCCGGATGGAGCTTTATTAAATTTAAAGCTGCCTGTTAACGACACCGTGTCAATGACAGAGATCGAAGAATCAACAATGCCATAAGGTGAAATATTATTTCTCAAATAAGCTCTGACTGTATCTTTCCTGTTTAACTTATTGCTTACAGCATTATAGTAGCCCTGCATTGCTGTCTTGATATTAAAATTAGTTTTAAGAACATAAAGACCGGTGGACCTGTCTGAGGCTATGATTTTTCCTGAAGGAAACATGTATACTCCCCAGCAGCCTTCGTAGCTGTTGTTATTATCCGAGGGATAAGTATCATACCATGCTACTTCCGTCGGAACGGACGGATTTGAAATATCTATCAGCCTAACGCCTGCCGAATAATGCGCGACTAAGGCATAGTTACCGTAAATTTCTACATTATGAACAATAGCGGTTGTAATTCCCGTTGGTTGCCAGTTAGTGACATAAGTGATATTTCCCAGATCCTGTATGTTCCATACTTTCAATAGCATAGGTGAATTTCCAATTTCATCAGTCACGAGAATATTTTTCCTGTCGCCTGTCAATGCGCAATTGTGTGGACCAGAGTTTGGTTGGTTGATAAAAGATGTTACTCTGTTTAAAGAATTCTTGTTAGAGGCGCTGATAATGCTCACCTTGCTGATATATATATTTGCAGCATAGATAGTATCGTTTACAACCCTGCAGTCATGAATGTAATCGGTGTTGTAAGCGCCGCGTTTAACGGGAGTTTCAGGATCAGCTGTGAGATCTAAAACTGTAACTCCCTGTCCGAAGGCACTGTTGCACCCGTTAAGATAAAGATAAGGACCGGACTGTGAAATGGAATGTGTTGAAGTATGACCTGCAGGAATAAATTTTTTCACATAGTGAATGGAATCCGGAAGATACTGTAAATCAACAATCTGAATTCCGCTGTTTGGAACTTCAGACACAATATAAGCATAGTGTGAAAATGTTTTCATTTCGCGCCAGAGATTGTTGCCGCTTGAAGGATTAGTCGAATTTAAAAATCCAACCTGATGTATATTTCCTGCATCGGTGATGTCAACAAATGATGTTCCGTCATAACATCCAAGTATTGCGTACTCGCGTCCGTTGGGTGCTGAATATCCCCACACAGCAGAATAAGGTGTTGTATGCGTATTCTGATTTGAAAGCAAATACATATTTTTATTTGCCAATTGCGCCGAAAGATTTGGCGGGTATAATGCTGCAAGCAAAATTAAACAAAGAATAAAACTTCTCATGATTTTTTTTAAAATGAATGAATTGGTTTTTAAAACCGTGAAAACTTTCAATAGAAAAGACTTAAGTCAGTTTTGAGGCTCTGTCGAAGTTTAGATAAAATATTAAATTAATAATTAACAATCTCATTAAATTGTAATCTGTTCATGCAGAAAAAATTTCATCATTCAAGCATCGTCCTTCTTTTATCCGGCTTCAAAGCAGCTCAATAACTTTTTCAGCTAATTCCTCAGATGTATTCCCTTCCGTCATTTCAATCCACATTATCCTTTTATCTTTTCTGAACCATGTCATCTGTCTCTTCGCATAACGCCTGGTATTTTGCTTTATAAGTCTTACCATTTCATCATAATCATATTCGCCTTCGAAATATTTGAAGACTTCTTTTATTCCGACTGAATTCAGTGAGTTATGAGTTCTGTAATCAAAGCCCTTTTCTCTGAGAGAATTCACTTCATCTATCAATCCCTCTTTAATCATTATTTCAGTTCTCCGGTTTATTCTTTCATATAAATATTTTCTCTCCGGCATGAGTCCGATTTGCAGAGTTTCGAATTTCACTTCTGTATTTTTCTTTTGCAGCTCTGATATTTTCTTTCCGGATACATAATAGACCTCAAGCGATCTAATTACTCTTCGTATTTTTTCTGGAGTCATTGTTAATGCAGACTCCTGATCCGCCTTCATAAGTTAATCATACAAATATTCGTATCCTCTGGATTTCAATTGTTAATTAAGTCTGTATCTGATTT
>JBBRTN010000451.1:0-2304 GCA_038244395.1 Ignavibacteria bacterium | reverse complement strand
GGCAGTATTCTCATTAGCTATTGATCACCATTGTTAACATCCGTAACATTTAGCTATTCATAATTTTTCCACTGAAAAACAAAACCGCTCTGACTATCTTGCGACATTAATTAATCAATAAATTTTATTTGGGAAATTTACGACAGATTGTAACACTGGGCGGCGGGATGTTTTCAATGGAGCCCGAGAACGGTTTGCTTGATAAATATATTCTTAATCTCGTTCCGAAAGAGAAGCCGAAGATTTGTTTTTTGGGGACGGCCAGCAACGACGGAAAGGAATACCGTGATATGTTTTATAAATTTTTTAATAATATGCCATGCGAGCCGTCGGACCTTTCATTTGTCAACCCGCCTAAAGACATTGAAGAATTCATAATGGATAAGGATATAATTCATGTTGGAGGAGGGAACACGAAATTTATAATGGACACCTGGAAAAAAAACGGAGTGGATAAAATAATGCGTAAAGCCTGGGAAGCGGGAATAATTCTTACCGGAATGAGCGCAGGCGCTATATGCTGGTTCGATGACGGGATAACAAATCCTTCGCCGGGCAAGCTGACACGGCTCCCCTGCCTTGGATTACTGAACGGAAGTTTTTGTCCGCACTATGATGACAGAACTGAACTCAGAGATGCCTTTCATAAATTAATTTTAAGCGGGACCATTGAAGAAGGCTACGGAGCTGAAGACGGAGCAGCAATTCATTTTATTGGAAATGATCCGATAAGAGTTGTCACCTCCCGCCCCGGTGTATCCGCATATAAAGTCATAAAAGTCAGGAATAAAATTTTAGAGACCCCGATGACTGCAATGTATCTTGGTAAAATTTCAGATATAGAATCCGGCATTAAAAAGAAAGATGAAGAACGTGAGGAGCTCGATGTTTTAAAAACAGTTATTACTTTTGTAGAGAAAATAAATGAACACGACATTGACGGTATGATTGAGCTGATGAGTGATGATCACACATTTTTGGATTCGCTCGGACTTGTCATGAAAGGAAAGAAAGAAATGACAGAAGCCTGGAAAGGATATTTTAAATGGTTTCCGGATTATGAAATTACGGTTATGAATACGCTTCTCACAAATGACTCCGTCGGACTGTTCGGCATAGCAACAGGTACATTCAAATCCGAAGATACGACAGACGATGACCGGTTTGAAATTCCCGCAGCCTGGAGAGCCAAGGTAAAAGATAATCTGATAACTGAATGGCAGGTCTTTGCAGATAATGAAAGTGTCAGGGACATCATAAAGGGAAACGGAATGAAGAGCATTATCAGGGAAAAGTTTAAACCAAAATAATCTTAAATTTAATAAAAAATTTTTTACATTAAATGAAAATCCCGCAGGAAAAATTTGATGAGATCGCGCAGGCGAATGATATTATTGATGTAATCTCCGGATACATCCAGGTTAAAAAAAGAGGAAAATCTTTCCTGGCATTGTGCCCGTTTCATCCAGACAAAAATCCTTCCCTTCATATCTCACAGCAAAAACAGGTTTACCATTGCTTTTCCTGCAAAGCCAGCGGAAATGTATATTCGTTTGTGCAGAATTACGAGAAGATTACTTTTATGGATGCAGTGCAGAAGCTTGCGCAGAGAGCCGGCATCGAGCTCAGATTCAATTCAAAAGATCCGGATTTATCAAATGAAATTTCGCGTCTGTTTGAGATAAATAAAACTGCGGCTAAATATTTTCACTCCAATCTTAAAAAAAAATTATCCGGGAATGAAAAAGAATTTGTTTATAATTATCTTGACAGAAGAAAAATAAATTCAAAATTAACGGAGAAGTTCGGAATCGGATATGCTTCAAACAGCTGGGACAGCCTGCTTAATTATTATCTTGAGGAAAATATTTATAACCCGACAGACATCGGAAAAGCAGGGCTAATAATCAGGAAGGAAGATGACGGGGAAAATTATTACGACAGGTTCAGAGGAAGACTGATGTTTCCGATATTTAATGAGAACGATAAAGTAGTGGGATTTGGCGGAAGAAAATTATATGAAGATGATCTGGGCGGCAAATATATAAATTCACCCGAGTCAAAAGTATACAGCAAGAGTAAAATTCTGTACGGACTTAATTTCGCAAAGGAGAAAATCAGATATTTTGATTATGTGATTTTAGTTGAAGGATATATGGATCTGATTTCATTATATAAAAACGGAATTGAAAACGTCGTAGCGTCAAGCGGTACTGCTCTGACAGAGGACCAGGTAAAATTAATTTCACGCTACACAAAAAATATTTACGTGCTTTTTGATTCTGACTTTGCGGGGATTAAGGC
>JBBRTN010000450.1:0-2309 GCA_038244395.1 Ignavibacteria bacterium | reverse complement strand
TTGCGGGAACAGGCAGTAAGACTATAAAATATTCCTGTTATTCAATTGCAGTAATACTAATTATTTTTTCAGTTTATAGTTTATTAAAAAGAATCATCTCGGGAAAATTCAGTTTGTTCTGCTTTATCTGCTTTCTGTTTATCCTGCCGCCGGTTATTTCCTGTATTATCATATATCCGCGTGACCATTATGTTTTAATGATTTCTGCGCTGGCATTAATTTATTCTTTCTATGAACTTGCACAAATACCCGGAAATGAATTATCAATTACTCTTTCATTTTGGGTATCCGCCGCCACTTGCTTTTTGATTCTAATCCTCGTTCCGACAAGGTCCTCTCAGGAATCCATACATGACCACTTGTGCACCAATTTAAACAAACTTAACTTCCTCAGAAATGTTGATCTTAAAGGACCTGTTAATATGCTCTCTTCGGAATCAGGAATAAATATATACCTTGGCAAAAATTTTAATTTTGTCAGCGAGGAAAGGATGACCGGAACTTACGAAGATTATGCCGGAAAAAATAATATCAATGCGATTTTATTAAATGCTAATTTATTGTCCGGACCAAGGCTTAAGAATGATTCTGCGTTCTTAAGCGCAGTCCGGGACACGTCCGTATTCAGGAAAATTGAAATACCAGATTGCAATACCTCTTTGCTGATTCGAAAAGATATTACCAATTAATAAAACCTGCACCTTACAAAATAAATCGTACCTGAATTAAAAATATAATTACTTCAGTAATATTAATTTCTTTGTGCTGACAAAATCTCCTGATACTAATTTATAAAAATATATTCCGGAGGTAAGCGACGGGGGTGCAGCAAACTCATATGAATACTTTCCTGAAGGCTTAAACTCATTAACGATTGTAGCGACTTCCTTTCCAAGAGCATCATATATTTTTAAAGAAACATCAGATGACTTTGGAATTGTAAAATTTATGGTAGTTGTCGGATTGAATGGATTCGGAAAATTCTGTTCAAGCTTATATTCCGAAGGTGTTCCATCAATTGATGAATTTATTCCTGTCGGACCCTGGTATTTCATAAATAATCCGGCGTCACCACCGGCATAACCAAGCGATGAATTTACAAACTCCATATGCTGAATTCCGTTTGCTAGTCCTAATGCAGGAAGAATTTCCTCTTCCCAGGTAGAACCCAGGTCAGTAGTCTTAAAACATTTATTTGTTCCTGCAGAATTCATGCTTAATCTTATTGTGTTTGTACCGTCCTTTCGCCCGTTCATATTATTCGTGGAAAAGCTTCCTATACCGGACGGAATTGGCGCGACACTCCATGTAACACCACCATCCGTGGTTTTCCTCAGCGAGCCGTTGTTTGAACCAACGATACCACTGCTGGCATTAATAAAAGCTACTCCCTGGTAAAATAGTCCATCGGATGTTCCTGAACCGTTTAGTACTGCAGAAGTCCACGCGCCTCCTGCGAATCCTGCCGAAGTGCGGAAGACCCTCGTTGATGTTGCGTTTGCAGTTATGTTTGCAGCTCCAATCCAAAACTGTGATGTATCAATCCAGTCCCATGCGTTTACAACTCCAAATTCATTATTGGAAATCGGAGAACCCGGAGAAAGCAGCCAGTTCGTTCCGCCGTTAGTTGTATACCTGAACTGATACGGCTGTCCGCTTGCAGTCGGGTCTCCCTGAAAAACTCCATAATTTAAATTAAACATTTTAAGTCCGTTTGTAAAACTTCCTGTAATTGAAAACTGAAGTGTCCAGTTTGTTCCTCCGTTTGTTGTTCTGTAAATACTTCCCGCATTATTCCCAACCCAGCAATTGGAAGTATCTAAAGCAGATATTCCGTATAAATTTCCTGCAGGTAATCCTGTACTTCTTGATGCCCAGGTAAGTCCGGCATCAGTAGTCCTGTAAACACCTTCATTATCGCAGCAGACCCAGATGAGATTTGCATTGACTACAGAGATTACATTAATATTTGGGTTCGATTGAATTTGAGTCACTACTGTCCATTGCGCAAAGGCATTTGAAATTAATGTGAGTGCAAGATAAAAAAAGATAACTATTTTTTTCATTTTATTATTTTTGATTTATGTAAATGTGTTTTGTTTAAATATTTTAAATATCTTCTTCAAAGTTTAAAAAATAAAACCCATTCAGGACCTGTCTTTTAAAGATTCAAAACAGGTTTGTCGGAATGGGCGGAATAGAATTTTTTAAAAAAAATTTATTTTATCAGCATAAGTTTTTTTGTCTTTACAAATTCTCCTGCACTTAATTTGGAAAAATAAATTCCGGATGTTAAAGCCGAAGTCTGA
>JBBRTN010000449.1:0-2309 GCA_038244395.1 Ignavibacteria bacterium | reverse complement strand
TTTGACGGAATACAGTTAATTTTTAATTTCCAAAAACTTAACTGCTTTTATATTCTCCCCACACTCCACGGAGTGTATTCGATATCTCCCCGATTGTAGCATAGTTTTCAATTGCCTCTAAAAAATACGGAAGAAGATTTTCATGTGAATCAGCTTTTTCTTTTATTACCCCGAGTAAATAATTTACCTTTTCATTATTTCTTTTATTCCGGAGTTTCTTCAACTTTTCAATTTGCTTCGTGCGGACTTGTTCATCTACTTTAAAAAGTGTGTATTCCTCCGCTACATCACTTTGAAATTCATTCACTCCTACTTCGATGACCTTTTTACTTTCAAGGTCCTTTTGAAACTGGTAAGCATTTTTTTCAATCTCATTTTTCTGATACCCGTATTCAATTGCCTTAAGCGCGCCGCCCATCATATCAATTTTATTTATATATTCCCATGCTCTTTCTTCTATCTGATTAGTAAAATACTCAACAAGGTATGAGCCCCCGAGTATATCAGCGCCGTCAGCTACTCCGCTTTCATATGCAATTATCTGCTGTGTTCTTAATGCAGTCTGAACGGCCTGTTCTGTCGGCAGTGATAAAGCTTCGTCCTTTCCATTTGTATGCAATGACTGGCATCCTCCGAGAACAGCGGCAAGAGCCTGTATCGTCACTCTTACAATATTATTATCAATCTGTTTGTCTGTCAGAGTAGAGCCTCCTGTCTGCGCATGAAACCGCAGCTTCAGACTATTTTCATCCATTGCCTTAAAACGCTCTCTCATTATCTTTGCCCAGATATTTCTCGCTGCACGGAACTTAGCGACTTCCTCGATGAAATTATTATGAGAATTAAAAAAGAAGGAGAGTCTCTTTGCAAAATCATCCACGTCCAGTCCGGATTCGATGGCAGCTTTGACATACTCTATTCCGTCGGACAAAGTAAAAGCAACCTCTTGTACGGCGCTCGACCCTGCTTCTCTTATATGATATCCGCTGATTGAAATTGTATTCCATGAAGGAAGATTCTCACTGCACCATTTGAAAATATCAGTGATTAGTCTCATTGATTGTTTCGGCGGATAAATATAAGTGCCGCGTGCAATATATTCTTTGAGCAGGTCATTCTGAATAGTGCCGGATAATTTTTTTAAATCGGCATTTTGTTTTTTTGCAATCGCAACATACATAAGAAGCAGTAAAGGTGCCGTAGAGTTGATGGTCATCGAAGTGGAAATATCATTGAGCCGTATTCCTTCAAATAAAGTTTCCATATCTTCAAGAGAATCTATGGCAACTCCGGATTTGCCCACTTCGCCTTCGCTCATCGGGTCGTCGCTGTCATATCCGATTTGTGTCGGCAGGTCAAAGGCAACAGATAAGCCTGTAGTCCCGGAATTGATTAAAAATTTATATCGCCTGTTAGATTCTTCCGCAGTCCCAAAACCCGCATACTGTCTCATTGTCCAGAGTTTTGACCTGTACATGGATTTATGAATTCCTCTTGTATAAGGATATTCACCGGGATCAGGTATTGGTTTTGATTCGGTTAGAAATTCGGGTACTGTAATATCCGAATCTGTAATAAACGATTCTTTTCTGATGATACTTAATTAATAATTTGCAATAAAAAAATTTTACTAAAATAGTTAATATCAGTTGTAATTTCAATTTTACTATTTTAATAAAACCCTTGTGCGAAAAAATATTTGCAAAATTATTTTAAACCGGATTTCTAATAATATTATTTCAGAACGTTTTTATCATCTGTAAGCTTAAAGTATCTTTTCGAATTTGCGGAATAAAGACCGCGGCCGTTATTGTCAATCACAATTTCCCAGGTATTGGTCTCCCAGAATCTGGGTTTCGTTTCCAGTATAACAATATAATCCGAATCATTGACCTGGTTTATTTTGTATTTTGATTTATGAAATGCAACTTTTAGTGACTCATTCATCATATCTTTTACTGTATAAAAAAGACTGTCCTGATCAAATCCCGCAACGAATCTCAGCGAATCATCCTGAAATGTATAAACATTTCCTATCAGCTTCGCGCTCCTGTTTTTTGAACAGCCCGAAATTAAAAAGGATATAACAAGCACAGCGGAAAGTACAACTATAGTATTTTTCAAGAAAAATTATTTTATGTAATTTAAAATTAATTTAGTGTGAGTTAATAAACTTAAATTAGCTTACTGCATTATTATTCCGCCGTCAACGCAAAGTGTCTGTCCTGTGATGTATTTTGAATCATCGGAAGCGAGAAACATAACGGCTTTCGCGATGTCTTCACCGGTTCCGAATTTTTTAAGCGGGA
>JBBRTN010000448.1:0-2313 GCA_038244395.1 Ignavibacteria bacterium | reverse complement strand
TCGGAACCAGCGGTACAGGCGGAATGGGTCTCAATATACCTTATACACACAGTGAAGAAAAGCCGTCCAGGGTATTACTCAGCAAATCTTCACTTGCCGGAGCGCAGACTCTGCTTATGTTTCTGATGGCGCGGACTCCCGGCGGACCCATAGTAAAGGAAATAAAACCTACGGCATCTATTGCCTGGAAAAAGATCGGATACGGAGAAATAAAAAAGCATGGTAAGTCCATAGATATTTTCGAAACTGATTTTAATGAAACCCAGAATCTGAGAAATAAATTCGAAAGAAACATTAACAAAAATTTCAGAAAAAACGGAAAGCTGAAAACAGTTTATATAGACACAGGTGAAAACGGAATTTTTTCCAAAGCGGAATTCGAAACTATTTCTACGGCAGGTCAAATGGAATTTGTAACACCTGAAGAGATTGCAGAGAATCTGGTTCGTGAGATAAAAGGAGGAAATACAGGTTCCGACATTATTAATGCGCTGGACAATTCCGTAATGGAGCCGACATACAGGGCTGCGTTTATGAGAAATCTTGCAATGGAAAAACTAAGCGAGCTCGAGAAAATAAACAATACTGACTCAGTCGCATTTGAAATGCTCGGACCTCCGCGTCTTTCAAAATTACTGTATGAAGCATATATAATTAGACTTATTTATAAAAATTTCAATAACTATATTGCGGACAATTCCAAAGAGGCATCAGGAAAAGTCTTTGACTTTTTAAGGAAAAATTCAAAGCTAAGTAATGAAATAATTTCCATTGGTATTCCGATTTTAATGCCAAACGGAAAAGAAATTCTGAGAGGTCCAGAAGTAAAAATCCCGGCTTCAAAAGAAGGTGACATAATCGATACCGACAGCAGGAAAATCAGCAAATGGGCAAACGAAGGATGGATTGATCTCAGAGAGAACAACTGGGCAATTTGGAATAAAAGGTTCAGGAATATAGTTAAACAGGCAAGAGCAATGACAAACGAATCAAAGAGTTCGAGATATATTTTTGATATTGACTACTGGGACAACTTCAAAGAAATAAATATAGGAAAAGTTGTAAGCTGGATATTTATAAATGAAGACAAAGGCTTAAGATACAAAGGTTAATTTAGATTTTAAAATTTTAAATATTTAAATTTGAATAATATTTTATCTATTCTGATTTTTCTTCCATTATTACTTTCAATCCCGATAATTTTTTTCAAAAAAGAAAAAGAAACATTAATTAAGAGCTATGCTTTCATTATTTCCTTAATTCCGCTGGCAATCGCGGTCTATCTTTTTTTTGCTTACAATCCTGCGACAGCGGATTACCAGTTTGTAGAAAAAATCAAATGGATAACAATAACGAACACGTATTACTTTCTCGGTATCGACGGCATCTCAATGCTTCTGATACTTATGTCGACATTCATGTTCCCTCTCAGCATACTCGCTTCGTGGACTTCAATAAAGGTAAATCATAAGCAATTTTATTTTTTAATTCTGTTACTTGATGTCAGCCTTATCGGGGTTTTCGCATCGCTCGACCTGATTTTATTTTATATATTCTGGGAGTTTATTCTTATCCCTATGTATTTTATTATTGGTATCTGGGGAGCCGAGGACAGAATTTATGCGACTGTAAAGTTTTTCCTGTATACTATGTTTGGAAGTCTGCTCATGCTTGTAGGAATTATCTGGGTGAGTTTTTTATGTCTGCCTCTTATTGGAGAATTCACAACTGACCTGACAAGACTCACTCCGGTCTCGGGGCTGCTGACCGCAGACAAGCAGGTTTATCTTTTTTTATTATTCACAATAAGTTTCTTAATCAAAGTTCCTTTATTTCCTTTTCATACGTGGCTTCCTGATGCACATGTTCAGGCGCCAACTGCGGGAAGCGTAATTCTTGCAGCTGTTCTTTTGAAAATGGGGACTTACGGATTAATCAGATTTTCCCTGCCTCTTTTTCCTGCTGCCTTCATAAAGCTAACGCCTTACATTGCAACTCTGGCGGTAATAGGGATTATTTACGGAGCTCTGCTTTCCATCGTTCAGAAAGATTTTAAAAAACTTGTAGCATATTCATCCGTGAGCCATCTGGGATTTATTGTCCTCGGCATTTTTGCATTAACTGATGTCGCACTTCAGGGAAGCATAATTCAAATGATAAACCACGGTCTCTCTACAGGAGCGCTGTTTATGATTGTCGGAATATTATACGAGAGAAGGCATACAAAAAAAATTGCTGACTTCGGCGGCATAATGAAAGTGATGCCTGTTTTCTCCGTTATATTTATGATAGTAGTTTTTTCATCTATCGGAC
>JBBRTN010000447.1:0-2331 GCA_038244395.1 Ignavibacteria bacterium | reverse complement strand
TGCTGTATTTTATAGAAACACTTGAAAAAGAATTAGGAAAGAAAGCGACCAAGATCTTTAAGGAAATGCAGCCGGGCGATGTAAAAATCACATGCGCCGATTCCTCGGCACTTGCAGATTATATTGACTACAAGCCTTCAACACGAATCGAAGAAGGACTCGGGAAATTTATAAAATGGTTTAAAGACTACTACAAGGTATCTTAAAAGGAAAACTAATTTGTATTATTCATATCAATTATTTTAATTAAATAAAATTAATGATCCCATTTGCGCCTCCATATATAGATGAAGATGTAATTAATGAAGTCCTGGATTCTCTCAGGTCCGGATGGATTACAACAGGACCTAAGGTGAGGTCTCTTGAGTCAGAAGTTTCACGGATGACGGGAGTAAAAAATGTTTTATGCGTTAACTCGGCTACATCGGCAATGATGCTTTTGCTTCACTGGTTCGGGATTGGAAAGGGAGATGAGGTTATCATTCCCGCCTATACTTACTGTGCTACTGCACTTGCTGTAATGCATCTCGGAGCAAAGCCGGTGATGACGGATGTAGGCGAAGACTTTTGTATTGATTCTAAAAAAATAAGAGAAGCAATTTCCCCGAGAACGAAGGCTATAATTCCTGTTGACATAGCAGGGTTTCCGTGTGACTATGATGAAATTTATAATATCATAAATGATGAATCTATCAGAAAACTTTTTATTTCGACGAATGAAGTTCAGAGGAAGCTCGGGAGAATCTTTGTGATGGCTGATTCTGCTCATTCAATAGGAGCTTTTTATAAGGGAAAAAAATCAGGGTCGTTGTGTGATGCAACTGTATTTTCATTTCACGCTGTAAAAAATGTTACTACGGCAGAGGGCGGAGCAATATGCCTGAATTTGCCGGAGAAATTTGACAATGACGAACTGTACGCGTGGCTCAGATTACTTTCGCTTAACGGGCAGACAAAAGATGCATTTGCAAAATCACAGGGAGGCAACTGGAAATATGATATCGTATACCCGGGTTTTAAAATCAACCTGAATGACTTATGCGCTGCTGTAGGGCTGGCGCAAATAAGAAAATACACGGATGAACTGCTTATAAAGAGGAAAAATATTTTTGAAAAGTACAACCATGAATTTTCAAAACATGAATGGGCTCAGCTTCCGCCTTCTTATTTTAAAGATAAGCCCGGGACGGAATCTTCTTATCATGTTTATCTGCTACGAATAAATGGAATATCTGAAACTCAAAGGGACAGCATAATTGAAGAAATAAATAAAAGGGAAGTAGCAGTGAATGTTCATTTCATACCGCTGCCTCTGCTGCAAATATTCAGGGAAAGAAATTTTGAGATTGAAAATTTTCCTGTAAGCTATGATAATTACTCGCGTGAAATCACGCTGCCTGTCTATCCACAGCTATCGGACGCGGATATTAATAAGATTGTCAATTCGGTAACTGAATCATATGAAGCTGTCATCCGGAAAGAATAATGCTCAAAAGAATCTTTGATATTTTATTTTCGGCAATTGGTTTGATAATACTGTCTCCGGTATTTTTATTAACTGCGATTTTAATTAAATCAGATTCGAAGGGACCGGTCTTTTTCAGCCAGTTAAGAGCAGGGAGAAACAATATTGATTTCAGGTTATTAAAATTCAGGACTATGAAAATTAATTCGGAAAAAGGCGGGCTCCTGACAGTAGGCGGGAGGGATTCGAGAATAACGGGCGCAGGATATTATTTGAGAAAGTATAAACTTGACGAACTGCCTCAGTTAATAAATGTGCTTAAAGGGGACATGAGTTTTGTCGGTCCGCGTCCTGAGGTAAGAAAATACGTAGAGCTTTATAATGATGATCAGAAAAAAGTTCTGGATGTCCGACCGGGTATAACTGACATTGCGTCAATACAATACAGGAACGAAAATGAATTACTGGAGAAAGCTGAAAATCCTGAAGAGTATTATATCAGGGAGATAATGCCCGACAAGATACGGCTCAATCTTTTGTATATCGAAGACAGGACATTTGCAAAAGATATAAAGGTAATTTTTAAGACTTTAAAAGCGATAATTATTTAATAATAATACTTTAATACTGAATAAATGAAAAATACATTAATTGCAATTTATGAAAATCATGGTTGAATCAATTCATTACATTTCGTAATTTGTATAAAATTTAAACTCAAAACGCCCTCGAAAATTGTTTGCAAATATTTTTATGTTCTTTACGGTTACGATGGTAAAATTCTATATTTCTACTCAGGAGTTTTAGGGTAAGACAAAAATATTACTTATGCTCGAAAATTTTCTCTATAAGAGGCTTTTAAAATT
>JBBRTN010000446.1:0-2332 GCA_038244395.1 Ignavibacteria bacterium | reverse complement strand
TAAAAATATTAAACCCGGAAAAATTTGATTTGAATAAGATTAACGGGTTACGCCCCGCAGAAACTCAAAATCAGGAAACGAGTGTGCCGGGAAAAAGCAGAGTCCGTAAAATTTTAGCCGGGATGAATTATATAACGGGATTAATAACCGGCAATACGTACGTTGCACTCAACTCTTACCTTGATTTGATGCAGCAGGTTATTGCTTACTGTGAGGAAAAAAACATACGCCTTATTATTATTGGTCCGGCATCAAGACCGCATACTGCTGCTGAAGATTTGCTTACTGAAAGACTCAATTCATTTATGGAAAATTATATTAACTCTTATGCAGATCCTTATATTGACAATATTAAAATAAAGAGTGAGAATCAAAATATTTACATTAATTGTCTGGGAAAATTTTCCGAAGAAAACGAGTCGTTATTTTTTGAAAACGGAATTCATGTTAATGAAACCGGGCACAGGAGAATTGCGAAACTAATTATTCCGGTATTAAAGAAAATAATTTTAAAAAATAAAATACATGATCCTGTTAATGGAAAATTTAAGAATTACAGTTTAGAAGAAATTCCTAAAATGAAGAATAATGAATAAAGAAAATTTCAACTGGAATGAGTTTACTCACGGAATTTATCTTAACGCGCCGGTCGGGAAAGTTTATGAATACATTGCCACAGCGTCCGGAATTACAAAGTGGTTTGTCGGAGAAGCTAAATATTATTATAAGAATCTGAATATTCGTCTCGGCAAAGAATGGTCCGTGAAGGGAGATTCTTTTTTATGGAAATGGATGAATAAAGATTTTGAATTGAAAGGATTGGTTACCGAATCCCGGTCAGACAGAACTTTCGGATTTACTTTCAGTCCTTTATATTTTGTGACAATCTCTCTTGCCCCTGAAGGAGATAAAACAAAGCTGACATTAAAACAGGAATATCAGCCCGGCTCAGAGAAAGATGAATTTAATTTCCTGAATTGCTGCACATGCTGGGTATTCTTTCTCACAAATCTGAAGTCTGTGGCAGAAAACGGAATTGATCTCAGAGAAAAAGAAGCCATGGGTGATATGCTGGTTAACAGGTAATTTATAATTTTGGATCAGGGATCCGTACCCAAAATTTTTGTACAGTAGCGCTTCGTTAAGGTGCTGTTTTAATTTATTAAAATATTATCAACCCGAATAATTTCGGATAATCCAGAAATTCCAGGTTGAATTAACATTGTAATTAAAATGCAATGTGAGTAATTTGATATAAATTAAGATAATTCAAAGTAATTAATAATTAATAAGCATATAATTTTCATATATTTCTATGAGCAATAAATCCCCCCTTACAAATTCATATAAAAACATATTAACATCAGAGATTGAAAATCCGGGTTCGCTGAAAGTGGGTCTGATACAGCTTAATCGTCCTGAAGTTTTGAATGCACTGAATATCGAGCTTATGAAGGAAGTAGTCGAAGCTCTCGAAGCTTTTGATAAAGACAGCGGGATCGGGTGCATGATTATTACAGGAAATGCGAAGGCGTTTGCAGCCGGAGCCGATATAAAAGAGATGGCTGACTCTACTGCTGTCGAAATGCTTTTGAGAGACC
Source organism: Ignavibacteria bacterium (assembly GCA_038244395.1). Classification (GTDB taxonomy): domain Bacteria; phylum Bacteroidota; class Ignavibacteria; order Tepidaquicellales; family Tepidaquicellaceae; genus JAGPCH01. Next base: position 731 of record JBBRTN010000446.1, on the reverse strand, counting down.
AGTTTGCAAGATGGGACAGGATAAGGAAAATCAAGAAGCCGGTAATAGCTGCTGTGAGCGGGTTTGCGCTTGGCGGTGGATGCGAGCTGGCAATGACATGTGATATGATAGTAGCTGCAGAAAATGCAAGATTCGCTCAGCCGGAGATTAATCTCGGAGTAATACCCGGAGCAGGCGGTACACAAAGATTAACAAAGGCAATCGGCAAAGCCCGTGCAATGGAAATGATACTTACAGGTAAAATGTTTACTGCTAAAGATATGTACATCGCAGGACTTGTAACAAAGCTGGCAGACAGTGATATATATCTCGATGAGGCAATCGAGCTTGCAAAGGTGATTGCATCTAAGCCGACAGTAGCGGTTCAGCTTGCGAAGGAAGCCGTATTAAAATCATTTGACTCGACAATTGAATCCGGGCTGGAATTTGAGCGAAAGAATTTTTATCTGTTGTTTGCCACTGAAGATAAATTTGAAGGTATGAAGGCATTCATTGAAAAGAGGAAAGCCGAATGGAAAGGAAAGTGAAAGCCTTCAACTATAAATAAGGAATTGCCGGAATATTAAGTTTCAATGTGACTCATGAGTATATTAGTTTTGGAAAGTACTATGACCGGGGATTTCAGAAACGTAAAATAATTAATTGAAAAAGTTTTTTTTAGCTGTATTAGTTTCATCTTGTATTTTTGTAAATATTTCTTATTCGCAGAACGGAAGACTGGATGGTGATCT
>JBBRTN010000445.1:0-2347 GCA_038244395.1 Ignavibacteria bacterium | reverse complement strand
GGCATCCTGGTTCAGCTTCCGCTTCCTCCTCATATTAATGAACAAAAAATTATTGAATCAATAAGTTATAAAAAAGATGTTGACGGTTTTCATCCGCTCAATGCAGGAAGAATGGTAATCGGGGAAAAATGTTTTCTACCATGCACGCCGTACGGAATTCTTGAATTACTAAAAAGAAGCAATGTAGTAACTGAAGGAAAGAACGCTGTCGTATTAGGAAGAAGCAATATTGTGGGCAAGCCGGTTGCAAATTTATTATTGAGACCGGAATTTAATTCGACAGTCACTGTCTGTCACAGCCGCACACAAAACATTAAAGAAATTACATCAAAAGCTGATATACTCATAGCGGCAATCGGAAAGGCAAATTTTGTAAAAAGCGATTTCATAAAAGAAGGTTGTATAATAATTGATGTAGGAATAAACAGAATCGCGGATGAAAATTCAAAGACCGGTTACAAAATCACGGGTGATGTTGACTTCGAAGACTGTATAGAAAAATGCGGAATGATCACACCGGTACCCGGCGGAGTCGGACCGATGACAATAGCGATGTTAATGAAAAATACTTTTGATTCGGCAAGCGGAGCAGTATATGGATAAAGAATATTATGAGGTTCAGATTTTATTTAATAAGGATAACTATGAGGAACTGTACGCAAAATTATACATGGAAGGAATTGAAAATATTCTCGAAGAAAACGGTACGCTGAAAATTTATTTTACTGAGGAAGATTTTGACCGGATAAATTCACTTAAGGAAATATTGGTAAACGCCGAAATTATTCCCGAGAAGGATTTCAGCTCAGAGAAAATGGAGAACAAAAACTGGAATGACGAATGGGAGAATTCTATTGAACCCGTTTACATAAGAGATAAAATTATAGTTTACCCATCATGGAAAAAAAATCAGCTAAAAAATACTGAAGATAAAATACTAATCGAAATAGATCCGAAGATGTCATTTGGAACGGGTCATAATGAAACGACACAACTTGTTCTCGAATTAATGTCGGAATATATAAAAGGTGACGAAGAGAAGCTTCTTGATTTTGGCTCAGGCACAGGCATTCTCGCGATTGCAGGAATAAAATCAGGCGTCAGAAGTGCAGTGGCTATTGACATAGACGAGGATTCCATCCGGGATGCACGAGAGAATTTTCTGAAAAATTCTGTTCATGAAAAAATTAAACTTCTGAAGTCAAACATATCAGGATTGAACGAAGATTCATTTGACATTATTTGCGCAAACATTATACGAAGCGTTATTATTGATAACATAGAGCATATCAGGGACAAAATTAATTCTGACGGGAAATTATTTTTATCGGGAATTTTGATTTCGGAGGATCAGGAAGTTCTGGAATACCTTACACAGCATGAATTTGAAATTATGGATATTATAAGTAAATCCGAATGGATTGGAATTTATGCAGTCAAACGATAAAAAAATATATTCCGTGATTGACCTCGGTACTAATACCTGCCTGTTGCTTGTCGCATCTGTTTATAAAACTTTTGGAACTTATCATCTGACAAGACTTTTCGAAGCTCAGGAAATACCGAGGATGGGGAAAAATTTATATAAGACCGGAAAAATTTCAAATGATGCATTTCAAAACACTTCGGAAATATTTAAGAAATATAATTTAATTTCGAAAAAATTCAGTGCGGATGGGATATTTGCATTTGGTACAAGCGCCCTGCGCGACGCGGCAAACAGCAAGGAGTTTATTGATTTTATCCAATCAGAGACCGGGATTGAAATAAGAATAATACCGGGTGAGTTCGAGGCAAAATACGGTTACACAGGCGCGACATACGCACTCGATGAAAGCAGCGGGTATGCTGTGATTGATATTGGAGGAGGGAGCACCGAAATTTCTTTTGCCGAAAACGGAAATATAAAATCAATAAGTATTGACATAGGCGCGGTCAGACTTTTTGAAAAATTTTTTAACGGAAATTTCTGTGCGGAAAATATTTCAGATGCGGTTAATTTTATAAGAGTAAATCTTAATGAGAATTTAAGGAAGACGGATTTAGTGATAAGAGATAAGGAGCTTGTCGGCATTGCCGGGACAATCACTACATTGTCTGCGATAAAGAATAATTTAAAAGCATTCAATGAAGATATAATTAACAAAGATGTCTTATCACTGGACGAAATAGTATCTATACTTGAAAGATTAATTTCAATGACTGAAGAAGGGAGACTCGCATTAGGAAGTTTTATGAAGGGAAGGAGTGACATAATTATAAGCGGCGCACTCATTTTAAAAGAAGTAATGCTGTATACCGGCATCAGCAAAATTATTGTGTCAACAAGGGGACTTCGGTACGGACT
>JBBRTN010000444.1:0-2354 GCA_038244395.1 Ignavibacteria bacterium | reverse complement strand
TAAAAAACATTGAAGATTTATTGTTTTAGCTTGGCTAATTTTATTGCATCATCGAACAAACTAATTGCCTTTTGAAACTGTTCATCGTTACTTACAAATACATTGAAGCTCCCGTTGTTTCCCCATAAATCACGTGCAATCTGGAATTTGATTGACATCTTTATATAATCAAGGTCTTTATTATATTGTTCTGAATTCATTGCAACTCCCTTTTCTGAAGCCATATTAGTTAATTCGGACAGCATTGTTTCGTCTACTACAAAGTTATCTCTGAAATCATTTGCCGTTTTATAACGGGATTCTACAGAGCTCCTGTTATTTCCCATATATCTTTCGGTGAAAATATAAAATAAATTTAGTCGTCTGAGCTGAACCGAATAATCCGTGAGCGTATCTAATTTGACTACATAATCAGGAGTGATTCCTCCGCCTCCGTAAACAGTTCTTCCGCCGAATGTTTTAAATTCAGGTCTTGTCGAATCCTTTGTATCGTTCTTGTGATCCAGATTATCTCCAACTATATCATTTACTACACTAGTACCATACTTTCCGTTTTCATACGGCTTTTGAATTAATCTTCCGGAAGGAGTATAATACCTGGCAGTTGTTACTCTGAATGCTGAACCATCAGGCAGGTCAAACTGTCTCTGGACTAATCCTTTTCCAAAAGTAGTTTCACCTACTATTACTCCCCTGTCCCAGTCCTGTATTGCTCCTGAAACAATTTCACTTGCCGAAGCTGACCCGCCGTTAACCATTAAAATAAGGGGAATGTCAGTATACTTCCCGCCTTCAGAAACATAGTCTTCATTGAAGTCACTTATCCTGCTCTTTGTATAGACAATTTTATTTCCAGCCGGAATAAATTCGCTTGTGATTTTAAATGCCTGGTCAAGATATCCGCCCGGGTCTCCTCTTAAATCCAGTACTACTTTCTTCATTCCCTGATTTCTCAGGTCTCCCATCGCCTTCATAAATTCATCATAAGTAGTAGCCGCAAATCTTGAAACCTTAATGTAACCTACTTCATTATTATACATAAATGATGCGTCGACACTATAGATTGGAATCTTGTCTCTTACTATTTCAAAATCAAGAGGCTGGCTCATTCCCGGTCTCACAATCGCTACCTCAACTTTTGTTCCTTTAGGACCTTTTAATTTTTTAGGAACATCTTCTCTGGCTATCTTAACACAATTCACACCGTCAATTTTTACAATCTTATCACCTGCTAGTATTCCTAGTTTTTCCGATGGTCCACCGCTGATCGGAGAGACAATTGTCAGCGTATCGTTTACTATGTCAAACTCAACTCCTATTCCCTCGAAGCTGCCCTGGAAATCTTCGGTGACTGATTTTAATTGTTCAGCGCTTATATATACAGAATGCGGATCTAACCCGGCAAGCATTCCTTTAATTGCATCTTCAGTTAATTTTTGTGAATCCACATTATCAACATAGTATCTCGAAGTTATCTCAAGAGCATCGTTAAATTTTTTAACCTGTGAAGAGTTTTTATCATCTGAGACTGCATTCTGAATTTTCATCCCGGCAAATATCCCAATCGCAATGAGAACAATTGCAACAGGAATTATAAACTTTTTATTGGTCATTTTATTTTTATTTTAAATTTGTCTAAAAATACATTATTAAGTTATTATAAGAAATGCTATTGCATGAATTAATGTTCCGTATGAGGTTTTTGAATTTTAATTTTCCTTTTTTACAGAAAATTTAAAGTATGATACGTCCTGATATATAAATTTGTTAACAAAAAAAAAAATCACCTGCGCGGTAATTTTTAAATATTTTTTTTTGTTCAACTTACAAACCTTTAAAAATAATTTAACAGTGCTGAATTTTGGAAATTAATATCCTCCAATTAAATAATTTTGTATTGATTTAACCGAATAAATTAATCATTATTAACAACTTGAAAATATACAAATTGACAAAATTATTTAGGAGGATAATGACAGAACATTTTTTACGCATTAAGTTAATCTAAAAAGTAAAACCAAATCCCAACATGAAAAAATTTAAAACAAAAGTAATTTTTGTATTATTTATATCTTTAATTTCTTTTCTCGATTGTTACTCGCAGGGAAGCGGAAATAAGTATGCAGGAGAATTTCTGTCGCTCGGAGTTGGAGGACGCCCAAGAGGTATGGGAGGCGCTTACGTTGCTCTTGTAAATGACGTTACTGCCGGATACTGGAATCCCGGCTCTCTTTCAAAAATAAATTATCCTGAATTTGCTCTCATGCATGATGCGCAATTTGGAAACCTTGTAAATTATGATTACGGCTCTGTTGGTATTCCCTTCGGCACAAATGCATCGCTGGGTTTTAGTC
>JBBRTN010000443.1:0-2358 GCA_038244395.1 Ignavibacteria bacterium | reverse complement strand
GGCGCGGATTCTCTGGCTGAATCATTCATAAAAAGTTTTAAATTACCCGTGACTGTGGTAAGACCTTTTAACACTTTCGGTCCTAGACAATCTGCGAGAGCTGTTATACCGACAATAATCACACAGCTTCTTAACGGTGCGAAGGAAATAAAACTGGGCTCACTTCATCCGACTAGAGATTTGGTTTATGTGAAGGATACTGTCAGCGGATTTATTGAAATCGCCAAGTCGGAAACATTAACAGGTGAAGAAGTAAATATAGCGACTAACTCTGAAATAAGCATAGGCATGCTTGCTCAGAATATTATTAACTTAATAAATCCGGAAGCTTTGATTGCCTGCGATGATGTTCGTGTGAGGCCTGATAACAGCGAGGTTGAAAGACTGCTGGGCTCAAGCGAAAAATTAAGAGAGCAGACTAAATGGAAACTTAAATATTCTCTTAAAGACGGACTGAAGGAGACCATTGATTGGTTCCGGGATCCGGAAAATCTAAAGAGATATAAATCTGAAATTTACAATTTATAGTAACCGGAAAACTGATATTAAATTTATTGACCGAATGAAATATAAAATACCATTGTTCGATTTAAATTTTGACAGGCGCGAGCAGGATGCTGTGATTAAGACACTTAAATCAAAATGGATTTCGACCGGACCACGGACAGCAGAGCTTGAAGAAAATTTTTCTAAACTGCTTGATGTCCGTTATTCACTGGCTCTTTCCAATTGTACTGCCGGGCTTCACATGTCATTGCTTCTTCTTGGAATCAGGGAAAAAGATGAAGTGATAGTTCCATCTCTTACTTTTGCAGCTACAGTAAACTGTGTCATGTATGTCGGAGCAACTCCGGTATTTTGCGATATTAAGAGTCTTGATGATTTAACTATCGACCCGGTAAAACTCGAATCTTTAATTACAAAAAAAACCCGGGCTGTAATTGTCATGCATTACGCAGGATTCCCATGCGATATGAAGGCTATAATTAAAATAGCTAAAAAATATTGTCTGAAGATTATTGAAGACTCCTGTCATGCTCCGCTTTCGGAATATAATGGTAAAAAATTAGGGACCTTAGGCGATGCGGGATGCTTCAGCTTTTTTTCGAATAAGAACATCAGCACAGGAGAAGGCGGAATGATAGTAACAAATGATGAAGATATTTTTAACAGGGCAAAATTATTAAGATCACACGGGATGACAAGTCTTTCGTATGAGCGGTCGAAGGGTCATGTAACTGAATATGATGTAATACAAGTCGGCTACAATAACAGGATGGATGACATACGCGCTTCGATTGGCATTGTTCAGCTGAAAAAATTAAAAGCTGATTTAGTGAAAAGAAAGAAGGTAAGAGAATATTATAAAAACTTTCTTTCACAGGTAAGGGATATTATAATTCCGTTCGCGGACAGCAAAGAGTTTGTATCAAATTATATTTTTCCAGTTGTGTTAAAAGATTCGGATTCTAAAAAGAGGGATTATATAAGGTCGGGTCTCAGTAAGAAAGGAATTCAATCGAGTGTTCATTATCCTGCTGCCCATAGATTTTCAATTTATAAAAAATATAAAAGTAAATTACCACTGACAGAATATGTAAGCGATAATGAAATCACACTGCCGATGTTCGGAGCGCTGACAAGAAATAAAATTGAATACATCACAGACTCGCTCAAAGAAATGCTTAAATGAAAATAACAATAATCACTGATGACCTGCAAAGTTGGTTTATACCTTATGGAAATAAGCTGCTGAAATTATTTTCGGAGATCGGCCATGATGCAGAATACGTTCATGATAAAGACAGCATCAGAGAGGGTGATATTTGTTTTATACTAAGCTGCACTAAAATTATAGGTATAGATTATCTGAAACTCAACAGACATAACATTGTTGTTCATGCCAGCGACCTTCCATCCGGCAAAGGATTCTCACCGCTTCAATGGCAGATACTTGAAGGGAAAAATGAAATTATAGTTTCATTACTGGAAGCTGACCTGGAAGCTGATTCGGGTCCGGTATATTTAAAGAGCAAATTAAACTTTGACGGAACGGAGCTTTATGAAGAACTCAGACAAAAGCTAGGTGATAAAATAATCCGGATGTGTATGAAGTATCTGGAAAATTATGACAGCATTTCGGCAGAGACTCAGACCGGGGAAGAGAGTTTTTATCCGCGAAGGAAATTACAGGATGATGAACTTGATATTAGCAAGACAATCGTCGAGAGCTTCAATCATTTTCGCATTGCAGATAATGAACGTCATCCGCTGTATTTCAGATACCTGGGAAAAAAATATATTTTAAAAATATTTACAGAAAAAGATTAAAGACATAAAAAATAAAATATCGGAAAT
>JBBRTN010000442.1:0-2377 GCA_038244395.1 Ignavibacteria bacterium | reverse complement strand
ATTTATTTTAATATTTATTTTATATTTTTTTCCTTGTGCTTGTACAATCTTAAAACTAAATTTTTTGCTTTGTAAAAGCAATGAATTTATATGAGTGAATCCAACTTCCTATCACAGCCGACCAAGACATTTTAATTTGAATTCATATTGTTAATTTTCCCTCTCTTTCACATCCAACCCCAATCTGTCCGGCTTATGAACATTTTTTTTTAAAACTATAATTCCTGAATACCTTACCCGATAATTTCTTCTATAAAAGTATAAGGGTCATCTTTCTTCTGAAGTATATTATCCAGCCTCGCATTTAAATTTCCTCTCTTAATGTCATCCCAGAAAATAACCTCGAGCTTGTTATTAACGAGGTCAATTATTTTCTTATTAAGGTGCTCTCTTCTTTTAATATTTAAAAACCCGCTCTCCTCAAGATGAGTCTTATGCTTTAACATTTCTTCGTATAATGTGTCAGCTCCATCGCAGCGGCTTCCTATGGTTTTTATAACATCAATCACCCATCCGTCTTTTGCCGGAGGCTTTAGATGAATTATATTTTTTATAGTTGCCACTATCCCGTCGGCGCCTTCCCTGTCTGATTTATTTAATACAAATATATCTGCAATTTCCATCAGTCCCGCTTTCATCGCCTGAACCGAATCTCCTGACTCAGGGACAAGTACGACAATTGTCGTGTCAGCCATCTGAGCTATATCAAGCTCCGACTGTCCTACTCCTACTGTCTCTATTATAATGAAATCTTTTCCGGAGGCGTCAAGTATATCGCAGGCTTCGACAACATTCCTGCATAAGCCTCCAAGGCTTCCCCGTGTTGCCATTGACCTGATAAAAACATTTTCCATGAGTCCGACTTCCTGCATTCGTATCCTGTCTCCGAGCAGCGCGCCGCCTGTGAAAGGGCTCGTCGGATCCACTGCTATTACTCCGACCTTAAAACCTTTTCCGGTCATCAGCTTCACGAGGCAGTTTGTAAGCGTTGATTTTCCTGCGCCCGGCGGACCTGTAATCCCGATCCTGTGCGCCTTGCCTGTATACCTGTATAGTTTTTTTAAAAGAACATCGCTTCCTGCATCTTCATTTTCCACAAGGGACAGAGCCTTCGCGACCGACCTCTTGTCAGAAGAAATTATCTTATTTATTAATTCATCGTCCACTTTCATTGCAGGTTCATTAAATTGGATACGCTTAATATCTGAATCTTATCTCAAACACTTTCTTTATTTCTTAGTAAATCTTAACAGCAAATTAAAAGTTTATTATAATTCAGTAGAGGATTATCAAAGACTTTTATAATTATATTCCTAAAGTTACTAAAATTAAAAATCCCTCAAAGCCTGTTCCCATTTCCATGAAGTCAACATCATATTTTTTAAATCCCGTTCCGCTTTCCATCCGAGGATTTCATTTGCCTTCCTTGTATCGGAGTAAATACTTACCACATCACCGTCTCTTCGCGGTCCTATTCTGTAATTTAATTTTAATCCTGAAACATCTTCAAATGTATTAATCACTTCCATTATTGAATTCCCTTTTCCCGTTCCTAAATTAAAAATTTCGACATCCGTTTCATTCTTTATATCCTTTTTATTCTTTATCTCAAGCATTCTTTTCAATGCCAATACATGCGCCTTCGCTAAATCCACTACATGAATATAGTCTCTTATATTTGTCCCGTCGGGCGTGTCATAATCATTTCCGTTAACTGTAAGAATCTCCCTGATGCCAATGGCAGTCTGAGTTATATAAGGCACTAAATTATTTGGGATACCAATCGGGAGCTCGCCTATGAGCGCAGAATCATGCGCTCCCGTCGGATTAAAATATCTTAAGATTACTGACCTGAGCCCGTTAACATTTGCCAGGTCATACAGCATCTGCTCGCCTATTTGTTTTGTAAAACCGTAAGGAGATTCCGCTTTTTTTACGGGCGAATTCTCTGTCACGGGAAGCGAATCCGCTTCACCGTAAACCGTGCAGGATGAAGAGTAAACAATGTTTGAGATTTTATTCTTTAACATCTCATTCAGCAGGTTAATCATTCCCGTTACATTGTTCCTGAAATACATCATCGGGTTGTGGACTGATTCACCGACTGCTTTAAATGCGGCAAAATGTATTACAGCTTCGATGTCTTTGTTCTGTTCAAAATATTTTTTCACCGACTCATCGTCGCACAAATCCACTTTTTCAAAGGCAGGTTTTACTCCCGTAATTTTTTCTATCCTGTTGACTACATCTTCCCTTGAATTGGAAAGATTATCTAAAATCAGGACTTCGTATCCTTCATTCAGCAGCTCTACCGCCGTGTGTGACCCTATATATCCTGTTCCGCCGGTTATTAATATTTTCAATTGCTAAAAATTTT
>JBBRTN010000441.1:0-2382 GCA_038244395.1 Ignavibacteria bacterium | reverse complement strand
GTAAGGCTCTCGGGCTTTCCGCTTTTCAATGCAAATAAATTTTCCCTGAGCCGGTGAAAAAATAATCCATTAAGGTCGATAAGATTCTGAATTATCATCTGAATATGAAGAGAGGGAAGCGTCAGAAGAAAGCCTTTCTTTTTCTGATGATTGTACAATTTCAGCAGATGATATTTCAGCATTTCCCTTGAAAGCCTCGGCGCCACATGTTCAGTCGCTACCTGCTCAACAGTATGAGCTTCATCGAAGATCACAAAATCATCCCGGTAAAGATAACCGGCTTTGTCGTCGGATATTCCGTCAAATAATGTAAAGAACAAATGATGATTAACAATAATCAGATCCGAATCAGCGAGTTCTTTTTTTGCTCTTTGAAAAAAGCATTTGGTATCCTCGCTGCCGCAGCTTTTATTCGTGCAGATTCCTCTTTCCGAGCAGACGGAACTCCAGACACTTTCATTAATTTCAAAATCAATATCTGAGCGTGTCCCGTCTTTAGTTGTCTTTGACCATTGATAAATTTTTTCGAGACAAAGCTGTTCTTCGGTCTCAAAGAGAGTGTTGGAAGATTCCATAGCACGTGCGAGCCTCTTAGGGCAGAGATAATTATTCCGTCCTTTTAATAATTTTGCTTTGAATTCAACCGGTAGAACTTTTTGCAGAAAGGGAATATCTTTATTGATTAATTGTTCCTGCAAATTTATAGTGTAAGTAGAAACGACTACTTTACGTTTATTCTTCTTTGCATAATAAATTGCCGGGACGAGATACGCATAGCTTTTTCCTACACCGGTAGGTGCTTCAATGAATATGTGGGATTTTTTTTCCAGAGTTTCTAAAATGGCTTCAGCCATTTCTTCCTGAGAGCGGCGATATTCAAAGTTTTCAAAATTCCTGCCAAGTATTCCTTCTTCTGAAAAGAAATTATTTATTTCATCCTTGATTTCCAATTGAGTTAATTCGTTTATTTCATTTTTATCGGTCTTGTCTGTCATTTGAGCCGTGTTTAATTTTTGAGACAATTAATGTTAAATGTAGTTAAATGTTTGTCAATGTATAATGAATTGTTTAATTGGGAAAACTTTAAAATCTTAATTACACATTCAAAGGAACTATAATCCAGGATTTTTTTGAATGGATCCGGTTAATTTTAAAATTTTATTCTTCGTATTTAGCGTTACTGAAATACAAAATTAAAACCAAGAAAATGATTTACAAAAAGCCGAATAATTTATCAATACAATCAAACATATAAAATGCGAAAACTTTCACATTCCGAAATTGAAACCGATAGAAAAAAATTGGAAGAGATTAATAATTATAAAAGGAATCCTGTTTATGCTTTATGCGACAACATCAGGAGTATATTCAATGTAGGAGCTATATTCCGGACTTCCGACGGAGCATTTATTGAAAAACTTTATCTGACCGGATACACTCCTTGTCCGCCGAGAAAGGAAATTGAAAAAGTCGCTCTCGGCTCCACAGAAAGTGTCCCATGGGAATATCATAAAGATCCGGTCAAACTCGTGAAGGAGCTAAAGTCGCAAAAAATAAAAATAGCAGTACTGGAAATTACGGATAAGAAAAATATGATATGGAATATTAAGCAAGAAGATTTCCCATTATGCCTGGTTCTCGGAAATGAAATTACGGGAGTTTCAAAAGAAATCATTGGTCTTGCAGACACTTCTTTTGAGCTGCCTATGTTAGGTATGAAGCAGTCTCTGAATGTTTCGGTTGCTTTTGGAATTGCAGTATATGAGATTGTAAGGAAGCTTAATTTTGAAGATAAAGTCGTATAGTATTTATCATTGACATTTCTAAGCAGAAAGAGGAATTTTACATAAATTAATTTTACATTAATTACAAAAAGATGAAAAGACTAATAGTGTTATTAGCATTAACAATAATCACATCGAATTTTGCATTTGCCCAATACAGGCAAGGAGATGATAAGAGTCCGACCTCATACAACCCGGGTAAAAAATATGACAACAGCTCAAGTAATTTAATTCTTGGTTTCATCAACCCGAAAAATTTCACAATGAACCATTCATTCAATGTTTCAATGATGTCAACGTTATATGGAAATGTTTCTCTTACATCATACATAAATTCAATGAACTACAGTATATCCGACAGATTTAATATCAGTGCGGATATAAAGATGCAGTACTCGCCATTTGCATCATCAAACCTCGGACAAAGCTATACTAATGCTCTGCAGAATAATCTTAACGGAATATTCCTTTCAAGAGCCTCTTTGAATTATAAGCTGTCTGATTATTCTTCCATAAATTTTGAATACAGAAGAATAGATCAAAGTGATTATTATAATAATAGCTTTTACAATCCATTCTATTCCAATTCGGGTGGGAG
>JBBRTN010000440.1:0-2390 GCA_038244395.1 Ignavibacteria bacterium | reverse complement strand
TTTTATTTTTAAAGAATCCAGAGAGAAAAGTCACGAGAAGAATAATGTTATTTTCGACAGCAACTTATTTGTAAAAGAAAAATAAATAATCAGTAAATTTGAAAAATACTAAATACATTTTCCTCACGGGCGGAGTTGTTTCATCATTGGGAAAAGGCATAGCAGCGGCGTCGCTCGGACTCCTTCTTAAGTCAAGAGGACTAAGGGTAACAATACAAAAACTTGATCCATATATAAATGTAGATCCGGGAACAATGTCGCCATTGCAGCACGGAGAAGTTTTTGTTACTGATGACGGAGCGGAAACGGATCTTGACCTCGGACATTACGAAAGATTTCTTGATGAGAATATGTCGAAGGCAAACAATATGACTACAGGGCAGATTTATAATGAAGTGATTACAAAAGAAAGAAGGGGAGATTATCTTGGAGCAACGGTACAGGTAATTCCTCACATTACCGATGAAATAAAAAGAAGAATCCGGCTGCTTGAAAAGGATAAAAAATTTGATGTAATAATTTCAGAAATCGGCGGAACAGTAGGAGATATAGAATCGCTTCCTTTCCTCGAAGCGATGAGACAGCTTATGTTTGATGTCGGGAAAAATAATTCCCTGAGCGTTCATCTGACGCTTGTACCATATATAAAATCCGCAGGTGAGCTGAAAACAAAACCGACACAGCATTCGGTAAAGGCGTTACTTGAAATAGGTATACAGCCTGATATTCTTCTTTGCAGAAGTGAACAGGATTTATCAAAAGAATTAAAAGCAAAGATCGGATTATTTTGCAATGTACAGCAAGACTCTGTGATGCAGGCGCTTGATGCAAAATCAATTTACCAGGTGCCTCTTCTTTTAAAAAAGGAAAAATTTGATGAGGTCGTGCTGGAGAAACTTAACATAAAATCCGTCAGACCCAATCTTGTTAGCTGGACAAAGGTCGTAAATAAAATCGAGAATCCCGGAAGTGAAATTACTATCGGCATTTGCGGTAAGTATAATATTATCCCGGATGCATACAAGAGTATCTTAGAATCGTTTGTCCATGCCGGCGCTTTTAATGAAGTCAAGGTAAATTTAAAATGGATAGATGCTGAGGAAATTGAAAGAGATAAAAATAATATCGGGAATATTCTGAAAGACGTCAAAGGGCTTCTTGTATGTCCCGGTTTTGGAGAAAGGGGAATTGAAGGAAAGATCTCTGCGATTAAATTTGTGAGGGAAAATAAAATTCCGTTTTTAGGAATTTGCCTGGGTCTGCAGTGTGCTGTGATTGAATTCGCAAGAAACGTCTGCAATTTGAAGAATGCAAATTCCACTGAGTTCAGGAATTCGAAATACAATGTTATTGATATTATGGAATACCAGAAGTCGGTAAAGATCAAAGGCGGTTCAATGCGTCTCGGATCGTATCCGTGCATAATTGAAAAAAACTCTCTTGCTTACAAGTGTTATAAAAAGGAATTTGTAAATGAAAGACACAGGCACAGGTATGAGGTGAATAATAATTTCAGGAAAACACTTTCCGATAATGGAATGAAATTATCGGGATTGTCGCCGGACAGCACTCTTGTAGAGATGATAGAATTGCCAAAGAGCGTTCATCCGTTTTTCATTGCGAGCCAGTTTCATCCTGAGCTTAAATCGAGACTGATAGAGCCGCATCCGCTGTTAAGAGAATTTGTCAAGGCGTGTTTATAGCGATTGTCAATTATCGATTTGCGAGATTATGAATTCAAAAACTTTCACTTTCGGATTTTTTTAAGAAACGATTCTGTATTTATAAACTTCTCTGTTCGTCCCTTTTTTATAGCAATGGCTAAACCGATATCCTGAAGTTCATCCTCGCTTAATACTTTTACATTTACATTTAATTTTTTGGCTAAATCCAATAAGAGATTTAAATTTTCCTTTGAGTTACTTTTTAAAATTGCAGTTTCCATAAATATATTTTTTTATTTGTATTTAATTTACAAATTAACCACGACAAAACGAATATAAAAAATTCAACTTTCTATCTGTGCTTTCTGTGTTTCTGAAATTAAAATGTTTTCTATGATCTCACCAAATCCATCATCGACTCCGAATCCATAATCATGTCCGTCCAGAGATTTACCCTGCGATTCAAAAGACCAGAGTAAAATCCCTGCAACACCTTCTTCTAAATATTTTTTTAATTCTGCTTCAAGAACAATTTTCCGGTAATCATTGAGGTTTTTTTTAAATCCAATCTCTCCTATATAGAGAGGTTTCTTGAGGCGTTTTGCAATTGCAATATTTTTTGAATTATAGGTTTTCCATATTTTCCTCAATGTAAGCGGGAAGTCAAAAGTAGTATTGAAATTTTTTAAAGTAAATCTGTCGGTTAAGCCGGGCAAATAGTCAATC
>JBBRTN010000439.1:0-2390 GCA_038244395.1 Ignavibacteria bacterium | reverse complement strand
TCTGTGAATATCCGAAATACAAATAAGAGTCCGATACTACAATATCATCATTATAATTTCCTATTATCATAGGAATCATTTCCTCATCCTTATCCGTTTTCAATTCATCATTAACAGTCTGATAAAAAATTCCTTCTGCAGTTTTTCCTTCTCCTATTTTCTTAGAGCCAAGAAAGAAATTCAGAGCCGCCCCTGAGACCGGATCTCCCGATTTTCTGTCCACGACGAAGGCAAGCATAGAGTTATTCCCCGCTTTTGAAATTAATCCGAGATTAGAAATAATAAATCCGCAGTAAGCGACTTTATTTCCGGAAGTTACTTTCACCAGATAAGCTCCCTTTGAGACTGACTTTAACGGAATGCTTTCATTTAAATATGAATAACCGTAATCATCTTTCGGTTTGAAATTCATTTTTACTGAGTAAACTTCTTCGGTCAGGTAAAGTAGATTTAGGCTGTCTTTGCTCAATACATCCATATTATACCTTGAAGACTGCTTTGAATAAAAAGCGCTGACGTCTTTTATTTTAAGAACTGATATGTTGAATACTTTATTACCGGATTTATCATTCTTATAATTCTTATCATAGTTTCCATATGAGTAAAGATTCAATTTTATTTCATCACCGGGGTAATATAAATTGTTTGTGGATATTGAAAAATTAACATTTGCGCTTTGCGCGTTTGAAGATGAGGAGAATAAAAAGCCCGTTACAAATACAATTAAAAGTATTTTTAAAATATTAATCATGATTTTTATAATAAAAATTTATAGTTTATAAATGCTTTTAAATTTTAAAAGTTAAAATTTATTCTTAGATTGGACTACAAAAAGAAAATTTTAAAGATTTATAAACATGTTCCGTTGTAAAGTTCCAAAATAAATTATTTTTAAAATTACCAGAAATATTTTGCTGGATCTATTAGTTAAAGAACCTTTTTTGGGATTCCGGAAAGAAGCGCTGAAATTTCTGAAAGCTCTTACCAATCCGGCGAACAATAATAAATTATGGTTTGACGCTAACCGGGCTGTATACGAGACTTACATGAAACAACCAATGCGTGAACTTATCGATTCGCTTGCTGTCGAAATATACAAATTAGATCCCGATATTGTAGTCAATTATAAATCAATCTTCAGGATAAACAGGGACATTAGATTTTCCAAAAATAAAACTCCGTACAAAAGCTTATATTCTGCGGGCTTTGCATTTGATAAAATTAAATCTTCCGAGGTTCCTCAATTTTATTTTCATTTTGACGCAAACGAATTTCTTTTTGCAGCGGGTCAGTACAGTATGGACAGCGATTTTCAGAAGAAAATACGAGCAGGAATTTATAAAAACTTCAGGACATATAAATCAATAGTTACAAATAAAAATTTCGTAAAGGCATTTGGAGAAGTGAGAGGTGAATCACTGAGTAAATTCCCCAGGGGCTTTGACAATTTAGACCCTGATAAAGCAGATCCATTACTTGTAAAAACGTTAAAGCTAAAACAGTTTTATGTCTTCAGGACATACAAGCCCGAAGTTATTTTAAATGAAAGGTTAGTTGATTTGCTTGCAGACGACATTAAACTTTCTTACGACTTTACAAAGTTTTTGCATGATTCTTCAAAATAAATTCAAATCAAATATATGAAGACTTTTAAAATAAACGGCATCAGTGTTAATGACTATGCTGGAGACGGAAAGCCGTTAATATTTATTCATGCTTTTCCGCTGTGCAACAGAATGTGGGATGAACAGGTGAATTATTTTAAAGACAGGTACAGAGTAATAACTTATGATATAAGAGGACTGGGCTACAGTAATGAACTTGATGATTACTCATTAACAATGGAAGATCTTGTCGACGATTTATTCCTTATCATTGATGATTTAAAACTCGGCAAAGTCAATGCCTGCGGGCTTTCTATGGGTGGCTACATATTGCTTCGGGCGCTTGTGAGAGACCGGGAAAGATTTTCATCTGTTATTCTCGCCGGCACAAAGTCTGAGGGAGAGAATAATGAAAGTCTCATCAGCCGCTCAAATAATATTAGCAAAATAAAATCCGGAAAGAAGGACGAGTTCCTCAATGATTTCCTTAAAAAACTTTTAAGCAGTGAAGGATATAATAATGAGAAGCTGCGGAATTTTGTAAAAATGATTTTGAGCTGGATGGATGTAAAAGGATTATGCTCTGCATTAATTGCCATCGCCACACGAACTAATACATTTTATGAACTGAAGGATATTGCTACACCTGCTCTCATCATTACCGGAAAAGAGGATTCAATTATTCCCGTCATTCATTCTTTTTATATGAAAGAAAAACTAAGGAATTCATCATTCAAAGTAATTCCAAACAGCGGACATTTAAGCAATCTGGAAAACCCCGGTGAG
>JBBRTN010000438.1:0-2393 GCA_038244395.1 Ignavibacteria bacterium | reverse complement strand
TGATGCTCTTTCGTATGCATCTCAGTTCAATCCAAAATCAGTCATTGATATGGCGACTATCACAGGAGCTATTGTAATCGCACTCGGAGATGTTGCCTCCGGCTTAATGAGCAACGACGTTAATCTTGCTGAAAAAATTTATAAAGCGGGACAGGAATCTTATGACCGTGTGTGGCAGCTTCCTTTATGGGATGAATATGATAAGATGATTGATTCGGATATTGCCGATGTGAGGAATACCGGGTCAGGCAGGCAGGCAGGAAGCATTACGGCAGGCATGTTTCTGAAAAGGTTCACAGGCAAATATCCATGGGCGCATATTGATATTGCCGCAACAGCAATACGTGATTCAAAGTCTGAATATAATCCAAAGAATGCAACCGGCGCAGGAGTCAGGCTTGTTACTCAATACCTGGTAAATGAAGAAAAGGACAACAAAGGAAAACCGAATTAAAAAAATATAAATGCGCTGCAAGTCTTTCTTTAAAATTAATTCTTTTTTCGTATCCTTAATTATTGTTTTTTGCCTGTTAATGAATTCAGGCATTTCATTTTCACAGGACAGTACAAAGTCTAAGGGCGGAGATTACACAAGGCAGGTAGACATAAAAGATTTAATAAGTAAATTGTTTCACAGTAAATCCAGATTTAAAGATACTTTAGATATAATTAAGATTAATAAGAATTTGTCAGTCAGCATTCTGCCGGGCATTTCCTACAATCCGGCAAACGGAGTTATTTTCGGAGTCTCGACTTCATTATCCAAATACTACGGAGATAAATCGAGTACAAAAATTTCTTCAGCATCAGCTAGTTTTTCATATACTACCAAAAAGCAAACCAAAATTTCCGTTCAGTCAAATGTTTTTTCAAATAAAAACAACTGGACACTTCAGGGCGATTGGAGATTCTGGATATATTCTCAGGAGACTTACGGACTCGGCACGCAGACAATTCCTGATGATTCGCAGAATATGACATTTAACTTTGTGCGTTTAAATGAAAATGTTCTCAAAAAAATAATCCCGAATTGTTATATAGGGATTGGCTACAGTCTGGAATATTATTATAAGCTGACAACAGTAAACGACAGCAATCTTTTTTTATATCCCAATTATAACAACACATACAGTGCACTTCACGGATATGACAGCTCAAGCTATCTCTCATCCGGATTTGTACTGAATCTGGATTATGACTCAAGAGACAATCTTATTAATGCTTATAAGGGTATCCTTGCTGATGTTAAATATTACAACTACAGGAAATTTCTCGGGAGCTCAAATAACTGGCAGAATATCTATTACGAATTCAGGGCATTCAAGTCCATAACCAAGAGCGATTCATATATCCTTGCATTCTGGACACTCGGAAGTTTTATTTTGAGCGGCAAGGGACCTTATATGTCGTTGCCCGCCACAGGCTGGGATAAATATAATACAACGGGCAGAGGTTATATTCAGGGGAGGTTCCGCGGAGGAAATTATATGTATGCCGGATTTGCGAACAGGATAAGACTAACCTCCAATGGCTTGCTTGGTATGGTTCTTTTTGTTAATGTCGAATCTGCCAGTAATCCTGACGGAAGCGAAAAAATTCTTCACTTTATAGAGCCGGCAGGAGGCATCGGACTCAGAATTAAATTTGATAAAGGTTCACGAACCAATATATGCATTGACTACGGAATCGGGAGATACGGTTCAAGCGGAGTATTTTTGAACATCGGAGAGTTCTTCTGATCCTTTCTGCACTACTTCACTCTAATTAATCTTATTAACAGACCAAGTTTTTCATCACAAATTATATAATAATTCTCCGTTATAAATATATTTGATTCACAAAAAAAACCGGCGAAGTATTTGAAAACCCCGCCGGCTGTATAAAAAATTATTTAAGTTTGATTCTGAATTTTAGTATCTGTATCCGATAGAAAGCGCAATACCGTATTCATTAACAGTCCAGTCAAATGCATTCTTGTCATGATTAACTCCGACATATTTAAATCCTAAAGACAGAGGAAAACTTTTTCCGATCATGTATCCGGCGCCCGCTGCCAGCTGCCAGGTCATTTGTGAATTAACGCCGAATCCTCCGATATCACCCTTTGCATAACCAAACCATTTCAGATCTTTGCTTAATACAAATTCAGAATTTATTCCTATTACAGGATCAAGCCATGAATTATTAAAACTTCTCATAGCAAGAATATTATTTGAATCTAAAATTGTTGCTTCGGTTTGTAAATCCCAGAGGCGACCTCCAGCATATATATCAACCATAACTCCTTTGGACTTGGACGGGAATAAATAAGTCAGGAACAAATCATACAAAGCCTGCTTTACTGTCCAGTTGGCTTTAAAAATATGAGGGGTATTGAGAGGAACTTCCGTACC
>JBBRTN010000437.1:0-2397 GCA_038244395.1 Ignavibacteria bacterium | reverse complement strand
TTTTTTCTCTTTCTGACGATTCAGAAGCATTATTACAAAAAGGAACAGCACCATTATTGCCCCCGTGTAAACGAGCACTTGTATGATTGCAATGAACTGTGCTTTTAAAAGGAGGAAAAGTCCTGATACTGAAAAGAAATTTAGGATGAGATATATTGCGCTTGTGATGGGATTTCTTCGGGTTATCATCATTATCGCAGAGCCGACTGACAAGACTCCGAGAAAAATAAATAAAACACTTTCTAAATCGAATATCATAAATATTTAATGCTTCAAAATTTATTGCAATATAAGTTTTCTAAATCATTTTTGTAATTCTATTTTGAAATACTGTAATAACCATAATAACCGTTGCAAAAAGTTTCGGCAGAAAACACCTTCATTTGAATATTGAATAAATTGAATTTCCATAAAATTTTATCTTAAAATCTGAAAAGATTATCTCCATACTTAGTTTTATTACTCTTGCCTATACTTGTTCTGATAATATCCCTCTGCTGTAAAAGCTCAGTAGGAGAATACTATACAGGCGGTTATTTTGATCCGGCTTATGCCTACCTCATGAATTCACTTAATCTGTCTCAAATGAGCGGCTACGGCGTAGGGCATATTGACCATCCCGGGACACCCGTTCAGATCGCCGGCGCTGTGATAATAAAATTATTCTATACCCTGGAAAATAAAAACACTGATATTGTAAGCGATGTCATATCAAATCCCGAATATTATCTTACAAGAATAAATCTGGCTTTCATCTTCCTTACATCTCTTGCTCTCTTTATTTTAGGATTTTCCGCATTCCGGAAAACCGGTAAACTATTTACTTCGTGCCTGCTGCAGCTGACTTTGCTGTATCCTTCAACAGTCTATGACCATTTTACGGATGTTTCATCCGAATCCCTTTTTATTGTTGCCATACTGCTTTTCATTACAGTCATTATTTTTTATTCATTCGGAAATAATGATTTCACCCGAAATACAAATTTGAAATACATCCTGTGCTTTTCCCTGGTGTGCGGCTTCGGTCTGGCATGCAAAATCATTTTTCTCCCGCTTCTGATAATTCCTCTCCTTTTGATTAAGCGGAATTCTTTTAAACTGTTGTTTCTTTCTTTAACATTTATTTCATTTATTATCTTTGTCATTCCTGCAATTTCAATGGAACATATTTTAAAATATTATGACTGGCTAAGGGGAATCGCCATGCACAGCGGTAAATACGGTACAGGCCGGGAGGATATTATTGAAACCTCTTCTTATTTAGAAAATATCCGTAAAATCTTTACATCCGATTTTTCATTTACTGCTGCATACTTTTTAATATTAGCCGGTTTGATTTTAAGGCTCTTTAAAAATTTCAGAGATAAGATAAGACATCACAGGCTCTCTAATGTACTGACGGGAATTTTTCTTGCAATGACCTTCCAGATTCTGATTGTGGCAAAGCATTTTGATTCCAGGTATATGATCCCAGCGTATATGCTGTGTGTGCCGGGTTTGATAATTTTAAGTCTAATGTTATGTGATTTTTTCCCGGCATATTCAAAAAAGATTCCTGTATTTTTTGGATGTACAATACTTTCAATTTCCCTGTTCAGAATCGCAGAAATTTACACCGAGTATTCGCAATATTCTGAAAAGCTCGCAGAGACAGTGAACCTTGATAATTTTCTGAAGGTTAAATATTCAGACTGCCTTGTGATAAACTCCAATATAGCTGACAACATTGTTTATTGCCTTTACTTCGGAGCAGACTGGTCGGGCGCTGAGAAGGATAAATATTACAGTGAAATAGGCAGACTGTATCCGGAAAATTTTTATTTTGACCGTTACATACGAAATTATTATTTAACTGATATACATTTACTTAAGTCAAGACTTTCAAAAACAAATAAATTTATTTTCAGGAGTGAAGGAGAAAATATGATACAGCCTTTCATGGAAAATTTAAAAGGCCTTACGGGGATGCAGGATGCTGAGTATAAGATAATTTATTCAAACAAGAACAGCGAAGTAATTTATGAAATTACATTACTGCCCGCGAAGGGGATATAGATTAAAACGAAATTTTATTTTTGTTAACTTGCAAAAAAAGTATGAATGATTCCTTACTGACAGGTAAGAAGAAAAAGGAAATATCAGAATTAATTAAGGCAAAAGAATATTCCAGCATAATCTCCATTCTTGAAAAAATAAAAACCGGTCATGCCGGAACCGCTAAAACAAAGGACAAGAGGTTTGTGATCACTGAAATTGTGAAATACGGACTCGACAGCGCGCCGGATAAGGAAAAATATTATCTCAGTTCAGGCAGTTTTTTCTGCAGGCAGAAAGAAGACGTTTCAAAAGAAATAGGTGTCTCCCTTATCTGGAGAGGGTATAAGGCAAACCCCGAAA
>JBBRTN010000436.1:0-2400 GCA_038244395.1 Ignavibacteria bacterium | reverse complement strand
TCTGCCGTCCCGTCGGGTGAATTATCATCCACAATGAGTATATCATATTCATTTTCCGGTGTAGTGTTTTTAAGCACTTCAGGAATAATCTTCAGAATATTTTCCGCTTCGTTATACGTTGGTATGATGACTAAAATTTTATTCAAATCTTAATGACCTTTCATTAATAAAATTACAATTACAGTATTTATCATAATTTTAAAATCCAGCTTCAGACTCATATTCTCAATATAATAAAAATCATATTGGATTTTTGTCTTTACGTCTTCCAGAGAAGAATCGTATTTATGTTTTATCTGCGCCCAGCCCGTAATACCGGGCTTCACAGACAGTCGTTTATAATAATAGGGAATTTCTTTCTTCAGCTGCTCTACGAAAAAAGGCCTCTCCGGTCTGGGTCCGATAAGACTCATCTCATTTTTTAAAACGTTGTACATCTGCGGAACCTCATCTATATATAGCTTTCTTATGACTCTTCCGATCTTTGTAATTCTCGGATCATTTTCACCCGACCATTCGGGTCCGTATTCTTCTGAATTTTCTATCATGGAGCGAAACTTGTTCATAGTGAATTCTTCCCCTTTTCTTCCGACTCTTATCTGCCTGTACAACACAGGACCCTTCGATCCGGTTTTTATCAGTAAAGCAGTCAATATTAAAATCGGAGATAAAATTAACAATGTAAAAACTGAAATCATTACGTCAATAATTCGCTTGGTAAGTTTTCCTGCAGGTGACATTATGTCAGGCATTACTTCAATCAGCGGCACTCCGTATATCTGGTTTGTCTTTGCCATTCCGCTGACAATCTCATACATATCCGGAAGTATCTTCAGGTTTACTTTTTCTTCCGAGCAGTATCTTATTACTTCAATTAATTTTTCTCTTTCATTAGATTCGAGAGCTATTAGTATTTCCGATATGTTATCTTTTTTTATAATTCCGGATATCTCTTCCAGTTTTCCCAGACTTTTTTTAATAACAATATTATTGCCCGGCGTCAGGTTTATAAAACCAATAATCCTGTAACCGAGCTGAGGGAATTTTTCTATCATTGAGTTAAGGTCATTTGCCTTGTCACCGCTGCCGACGATAAGCGAATTCCTCAGACCTATCCCCTTCTCCAGCAAATTTCTCTGAATGCTCCGGATGATGACTCTGCCTGTGCTCACTGATGTTACTAATAAAAGCCAGTAAACAAGAATGAGAAATCTCGAAATTATCGGAGCATTGTTCATGAAATCGTCAATGAAAATTGCAAAGAACAATACAAAGCATCCTATTGTAACTGCTTTAAAGACAGATGAAAACTCGTCAAAACGTGAACGCACAAACCAATGCTGATATAATCCCGAAAAAGAAAATATTATTAACCAGTAAAAATAAATTACCAAAAGCGGTAAAAAAAAAGCAGGAGGACTCTTATATACAATCCAGCCTGACTTTACCCGGAAATAATAATAAGCAGTCCAGGCTAAATTGATGAAAACAAAATCAGAGATGAATAAGAAAAACTTTTCTTTTGTCTTTGACAAGTCCCATGAATTAAATTAAAAATTATATCCCGCCGATTTGGCATCATTGTAAAACATTTTTACGGTGTCAAGAGATAATTCTTTTAAGTCTTTATTTACAATTTTTAATTTTTTCAGTAAGTCATTCGTAACCGTAATTATCTGACAGCCGCATTCTTCTGCCTGAAATATATTCAGCAATTCTCTCGAGCTTGCCCAAAGCAGTTCAGCTTCCGGCAACCCCTTCAAAATTTTCGACGACTCTTTCATATAAGGAATCGGATCCCTTCCCGTATCGGCAATCCTTCCTGCAAATACGGATACAACTACCGGGGTATTTTTATCAATATTTTTCGCAACGTTCTCCACCTGCTCAATTGTTAGTATCGCTGTTACATTTAATTTTAATCCGTCTGAGGAAAGTTTTTTAATAAGCTCATATGAAGTCTCGCCTTTTGTATTGGTTATAGGAATCTTAATGTAAACGTTATCTCCCCAACTTCCTATTTCCCGAGCCTGGCGCTCCATCGAATCAAAATCATCAGTAAAAACCTCAAACGAAATGGGCATGGTCTTTATTTCAGATAACACAGCTTTGGCAAATGATACATAATCCTTCACTCCGTCTTTTTTCATCAGAGTAGGATTAGTGGTAAAACCACTCACAATGCCTTCTGAGTAAACTCGTTTCATTTCATCTATATTTGCTCCGTCGGAAAAAATTTTTATCTTCAGATCTTTTATTGTTGGCATTTTTTCAGTTTAAGTTTTTCTAAAATTATTTCAACCGCTTGCTTTAAATCCGCTGCTATAAAATCTGCATCCTTATTATTATTATTATTATTATTATTATTATTATTATTATTATTATTATTATTATTTTGAT
>JBBRTN010000435.1:0-2400 GCA_038244395.1 Ignavibacteria bacterium | reverse complement strand
TGTAATTTATTTCGAAAATTATTTTTTGCATATTATGTTTTAATTTCAATAATTTACAAATATAAAAACACATTTAGCCAAAAAAAAGATAAAGTTTAATCTTTTTGTGATTTCTTTTATCAGGAAACTGCTTTCTACAATGTTAGCTTCGGACGGGAACAAGATGAAACACCTTTCCTTTATCTTTCACATATTTATTTCACTCATGAAACATATTTTAATTATTTTTATTTTTCTCTCCGCAAGCCTTAATACAAGCTATGCTCAATCAAATTCTGGCTCAGACCGGGAAGTTTTAAACGGCCTGGATGATATTTACAATCTGAAATTCGACGAAGCCGAAAGCATTTTCAAACAGCTTCAGAAATCAAATCCCGGCGACCTACGAGGATATTTTTATCAGTCGCTTATTTATTTTTACAGAGCAATGCCTTCCCGTAATGAATCTCTATTCGAAAAATATCTGGAACTTTCCGATATTGTTATAGAAAAGTCTGAAGATATTCTGGAAAAAAATGAAAACGATTATGACGCCTTGTATTATAATGGACTTTCTCACAGCTATCGCTCACTTCTTATGTTAAGCCTTAACAAGAGTCTGATTAAGGCTGCATCAAATGGGAATGACGGCTACAGAATTCTGACAAGCCTTATAGAAAAGAAGCCCGACTATTATGACGCTTATATGGGACTTGGGTTATATAAGATCGTAATTGGATTTGTCCCGGAAAAATTTCAATGGCTGCTTTCTCTGATCGGACTTAACGGAGACATAAAAGAAGGGATAAGACTTCTCACGATCTCAATGGAGAAGGGTAAATATTCAAAAACCGATTCAAAAGTTTTTTTGTCTGTTTTCTCTTTGAAAGAACGGGAAGAAGGCAACAGCAAAGGATTAAATCTTTCCAAAGAACTAACCGAAGAATATCCGGCAAGTACGGTCTTTAAAGTATTTTATTCGGCTTTACTCCTGCAGGAAGGATTTCCCAATGAAGCTATATCATCTGCAGATGCAGCACTTAGTTTAAATATAAATTCATTTAAAGAAGAAATAATAAAATCCGTTAGCGCTGTTAAGGGTTCGGCTTATTTCAGATTAAATGATTTTCAGAAGACCATAACTAATCTGGAAAAATTTATGAATTATGTGAATCCGGAAGACAGGTATAATGTTTATTTGTTTACACTCGGGGTTTCATACGAATTAACCGGCGACAGGAAAAAGGCTCTTGAAGTTTACAAGAGAGTCAGGAATAATTTTATTAATGAAAGAGACGGCGAGATAGACAAATTCTTTTACCGTCTGGCGCAGGAAAAAATAAAGAGTCCGCTCAATGAATTTGATATTAAGTTAATTAATGCAATGAACCTCAGAGAATCGAATAAATTTGATGAAGCCGTCAGCGCATATAATGAAATATCAGATTCAAAATTAATTTCCAAATATGATTCTCAAAATAATTCCAAGGATGATCTTATAAAGTTTTATTATAATTTTGGACTGGCCTATATCTATAATAAAAGCCCGGATAAAGCAATTGAATGTTTTAATAAATGCATTAAGCTTAATCCTCAATCAGAGACATGGCTCGTTCCCCATTCTTATTTCGAACTTGGAAAAATATACGATAAAAAGGGAGATAAGAAAAAATCGGAAGAAATGTTTGCAAAAATTTTTGAGTTCAATGATTTTGATTTCGAATCTTTTTTGGAAATGCGGCTCGCTAACTATAAAAATAAATAAAAATCCCTCACATCTGTCTCTCTGCAATCTTTGTAATCTTTGTAATCTCAGCAACAATTTTTTCAACCATCCGTTTAAAAAATTAAAAAAAATTTCCCATTCAAAAAAATATTTTCAAACTTTAAAATATTTCATCATGAAAAATTTCAACTCACTAACTCTTTCATTAACATTAATAATTCTTATGTTAACATCAGCCAGCTCAAAGTCCCAGGAAATAACGGGCAACGGAAATGTAGTCAGAGAGACAAGAAGCCCAGGTTCTTTCAATGAAATAATTACAGAAGGCGTATTGAATGTTTACCTTTCACAGGGAAGTACAGAGTCTGTAATTATTGAAACTGACCAAAACCTGGTCCCTTATATTATTACAAAGGTCAGCAACAATGTACTTACCATAAAAAATAAAGACGACGCAGATATTGAGAAGTCCGAAAAGATGAATGTATACGTGACATTAAAAGATATCAGTAAACTGGAGACTAACGGCGTCGGAAAAGTAGAAACACAGGAACGGCTGATTCTCGGCGACCTGAAAATCAGCAACGGCGGAGTCGGTAACACAAAATTAAATCTTAAATGCAACAAGCTTAGTGCCGATATAAACTCAGTCGGTAACCTAACTTTGACAGGTGATATTGCGGATGTAAAGATTG
>JBBRTN010000434.1:0-2403 GCA_038244395.1 Ignavibacteria bacterium | reverse complement strand
TATTCTTTTCAGGTTTTTTAACATTATTCATAGTGCCCGCAATCTATTCTTACCTCTCGAGCAAAAAGGCAACTGAAGTAGAGGAAGAAAAAGCCGATGATAAGATTGACATTATTGATAATAGTGATGATAGTAATAAGATTGATAATATAGTTTTAGATTAGACTGGTAAAATATATTATTCGCAAAAGAAAGTCCCATTTAATTATAAATTCAGATATCCCAAACCGGTTATTTTTAAAGATTGAATTAAAAAATTAATTTCTATTCCAGCTTCAATTGAAATTGGTATCAATAAATTTCTTTTGAATATGACGGGGATGATTCTCAGAAAAATATCATTCTTATCATTGATTATTTTTGATATAAATGGTATTTTAAAGACTATCTAAAAAATTATATGAAATCAGCGATAAAGAAAACAAACCGGATTACAAAATTTGCAACGAGACCGGAAAACCAGAACAAGTGGCATCTTGTTGACGCAAACGGAAAAATCTTAGGACGCCTGGCAAGTGAAGTTGCAAAAAGAATCAGGGGAAAGTATAATCCTCAGTATACTCCAAATGCGGATCTTGGCGATTGGGTAATTGTTATTAATGCCGAAAAGATACAGCTGACAGGTAAAAGAGCCGAGCAGAAGGAATATTTTACTTATTCGGGATATCCGGGTGGTCAGAAGAAAACAACATTCAGTCAAATGATAGAAAAGCATCCTGACAGGGTAATTACATTAGCTGTAAAAAGAATGCTGCCGAAAACAAAATTGGGAAACAAGCTTATAAACAAACTGAAAGTATATAAAGGTGAAGAGCATCCTCACTCCGCTCAAAACCCGGTTTCGCTTAAGGTAAATTAATTTTCAGAAAGTTATATTTAAATTATAAAAAATATTTTAAATGAGTACAAGCTCAAATTCAACAACAACATCAAAAGTCGGAAGAAGAAAGACTGCAACAGCAAGGGTAATTCTTCGATCAGGTAACGGTGCAATCAAAATCAACAGCAAGGAAGCAAAAGATTATTTCAAAACAGATAATCTTTATCAGGAAGTTCTCCATCCGCTGAAGACAACAAACTTACTCGGGACATATGACATAGATATTAATGTAAGAGGAGGAGGTTTTACGGGACAGGCGGGAGCAATTAAACTTGCCATAGCAAGAGCGCTGGTTGAGAATAATGCTGAGTTAAAGAGTTCACTGAGAAAAGAAGGACTTATCACAAGAGATCCAAGGGCTGTTGAAAGAAAGAAATGCGGACAGCCAAAGGCAAGAAAAAAATTCCAGTTCTCAAAAAGATAATAAATTCTCCGGCGGCAGTATTGCCGGAGATTATATTTATATAAGAATTTTAATTAACATTTTTTTTAAAAAAGCATATTCCCTGATTTTGATTTACAAGTGTCCGGTATATACACCGGATGTAAGCCAGAAGATGACGGGGGTAGAAGAATAACAAAAGTCAATTCTAACGTTGCTGATATTTCAATCACAAAACTCTCTTAATAATTATTAGAAATTAAGAGATCTTTTCTTTATCAAATCAAAGAATATCACAAGTTCAAGTTTGGCTTTCTAAACATTAGGAGGATAAAATCTTGGCAAAAATTCAAATCGAAGATCTGTTATTAGCCGGTTCGCATTTCGGGCATCTTACAAGAAGATGGGATCCGAAAATGAAGAAGTATATCTTTATGGAACGAAACGGGATACATATAATAGATTTAAAGAAAACATTAGACTTACTCACGGAAGCATGCGATTCCATCGCGAAAATTTCTTCCGAAGGAAAGAAAATTTTATTTGTTGGCACGAAGAAACAGGCGAAGCAGATTATAAAAGACGAAGCGGAAAAATGCGGTGCATTTTATGTATGCGAAAGATGGCTCGGAGGCATGCTTACAAATTTCAACACTGTAAGGAAGAGCATTAAGAAACTTACCAATATACAGAAGATGGAGACTGACGGAACAATTGATCAGTTCGTAAAAAAGGAAAGACTGATTCTTTCAAGAGACAGGGAAAAACTGGAAAAAGTCCTTAACGGAATAGTAAGCATGACAAGACTTCCGGGAGCAATCTTCGTTGTCGATATTAAAAAAGAACACATTGCAATAAGCGAAGCGAAGAAACTTAACATCCCGGTCTACGCAATTGTAGATACAAACTGTGACCCGGACGAAGTTGATTATGCAATTCCGGCAAATGATGACGCAGTGAAATCCATTGATATAATCACAAGGGCAATTTCGGATGCCGCAATTGAAGGAAGCCAGATTGCAAAAATCAAGGCTGAAGATGAATCAGAAGAGATGAAAGAAAAATTAGAGCAAGCTTAATTTACAAAAAAAATATAAATTTATAAAATGGAAATCACATTAGATTTAATAAAAGATTTACG
>JBBRTN010000433.1:0-2408 GCA_038244395.1 Ignavibacteria bacterium | reverse complement strand
GTCTTTGTCAGCAAAGAAAACAGGTATAAACACTCCTTTCGGCAAAACAGAATTCATTTCATACTTATCAAATTTTTTGTTCTCTAGTACAAAAAAAGGATTCTCAAGAGTGCCGGTATTTTTGTAATACTCTACGTTACCCTTTGAAGTAAAATTAAGAATGTCAAAGACACCGTCGCTGTCCACATCAATGATCACGGGATTTTTAACATGCACGTTATTATTGACGTATGCGTCGGCTAAATTTGAAATATCCTTTTTAGAGAAAGTTCTTTTTACAGGTGTTTCTCCATTTGCATTAATAAAAGAAAATGCAAATAAGGAAAATAAAACGGAAAGTAAGATAATTTTCATTTGTTTAGAGTTTAATTTTTTTTTGAAAGATTTTTGAAAGATAATTGAATCAACAGATATAAAAAATGTAAATGCCGGTTTTAATCATAAAAAATTTTAGTGTCACACTAAAAAAATATTTGTGAGCGGATTCATTTAATCCAGTAAAAAACAATCATGCATCTTTAGCACACCGGAGCCCTGAAATCATCCATCGTTCATGAGTCTTAAAGAAATTTCTGTAAGTATTTTTGGTTGACATTTCAGAGGTTCCAAATGAACCGCCTCTCAGGACTTTCTGATTGTTAAACCATTTGTCATTGTATTCGGTAAATCCGGATTTGAATCCCGGATACGGCATAAACTCGGACGAAGTCCATTCCCAGTTGTCTCCAATCAACTGTTCGCATCCGTAATAACTTGAACCTTCGGGGTAAGAACCTATTTCCGTCGTTCCCCAGATTTTCGATTCAAATAAATTACAATTATTCTTATCCGGATTTTCATTTCCCCAGGGAAATAATCTGTTTACCTTTTTATCTTCATCGAATGAAGCTGCCTTCTCCCACTCTGCTTCTGAGGGAAGCCTTTTGCCGCGCCACTTTGCATATGCATCCGCCTCGAAGTAACTTATGTTAGTAACGGGTTCTTCCTTCATTTCATTTATTTTTTTCTCACCTCTGAAATCAATCTTGAACCATTCGCCGTTGTCGGCCTGCTGCCAATAAAGAGGAGCCGACCAGTTATTTTGCTTAACGGCTTCCCATCCTTCGGAAAGCCAAAACCTGAAATCTTTATATCCTCCGTCATTTATAAATTCAAGATATTCTCCGTTAGTCACGGGATACTTATCAATGTAATAGTCATTCAGATAAACTTTATGAACGGGCATTTCTATATCATAAGCAAAAATTTCCTTAAAAGCTTTTTTATCGAATCCCATTTCAAAAATCCCGCCGTTAATTTTTATCATTTCCTTTTTTACAGATTTATTGATGACAGGAGGCTTATTAATTATTACCGGCTGATATTTATCCGCAAGCAGATGTTGTAAATCATAAATCATTAATTCCTGATGCTGATATTCATGATTAAATCCAAGTATAAAAAGCTGAACGATTTCATCCTTCAGATTACCATTACTCAATTTTAAAAAATTATAAACTTCGTTATTTACTCCGTTCCAGTAATCAAGAGTCTCTCTCACAGTCGGACGTGAGATAGTTCCGCGTTTAGATTTATTAAAGAGTTCTCCGAACGAGAGATAATATGAATTAAAATAGAAATCATAATTTTCCCTGTGAGGCTTGTAATCCTTGTAGTATTTTCTGAGGAGCTGGTCATAAAACCATGACAGATGTCCGATATGCCATCTGGGTGGACTCATAAACGCATCAGTCTGAACAACATAGTCTTCAATCTCAAGAGGTTCGACAATTTCCATTGTCTGATTGCGAACTTTTAAAAAGGTGTCAAATAAATTATTAACAGGTTCAAATTTTTGACCGGTTTTTAACTCATTTGAAAAATTTAGAATATTTATATTATCCATATGTAAAAAATTAAAAGTAGTTAAGAAAAAGCAAAATATAAGTTAGTGAAATCCGGAAAACTTTAAACTAAACAGTGGCTTAAATTCATAAATAAATTAAAAAAAAGAAACGTAGAAATAAAAATGTATCCCATAATTTTTAAGAATGTCAGCAAATATTTTAATGAAAAGAAGATACTGGATAATATTAATCTTGAGATTATTGAAAATAAAATATCCGTTATTATCGGCAGAAGCGGCAGCGGCAAGTCGACGATTCTCAAAACCATAAACGGTCTGATCAAACCATCTAATGGAAAAACATTTCTGTTCGGCAATGAAATAAATTATGAAAAAATAAATGAGCTTCGGCTGCAGATCGGATATTCTGTGCAGGGGACTGGGCTGTTTCCTCATATGAATGTTTATGAGAATATTACATTGCTTGCACGTCTTAACAAGTGGTCTGAAGAGGATACAGTAAACCGCCTTACAAGGTTAATGAATCTCGTAGGTATTCCCTCTGACTTCAAAAATAAATATC